>DQEK01000239.1:0-11430 GCA_003533545.1 Acidobacteriota bacterium
TCGGTGCCGTCGCCCAGGTCGCGGACCCAAACGGCCCTCGTCCGACCGCCGGTGAACGCTTCGATGGCGTCGGAGCGATGCGGCAACGCGAGCTCGCCCGCACCTGTCGGTTGGTTCAAGGCCCGTGTTTCGCCGGATGCGTACGAAGACCTGGGCTCCGTCGGTGCCGTGCCGGCGCAGGCGACGGAAACGGCGAGGACTAGGAACAGTCGGCGTCCGTCTCGAAACAGCGGCATCCTCATTAGGTAAGTGCGAACCCAAAGCGACGCACACGCAGGACCGGTAATCGCGTCGACGGGCACTGGCAAGGGCGGCACCAAGACTGGCGCTCGGAACAGTGCCATTGTACCATCGTCAGATTCTTTCCTGGAACGTGCACTCTGGCCCGGCAGGCACGTCCTCGACCACTTACCATGTGCGGCATCGCTGGCATCGTTGAGCGTGACCCAAGCCGGCCGGTCGACCCGGCGCAGTTGGGCCGTATGGTGGAGACCCTTCGTCACCGTGGTCCAGACGACGAAGGACGGCTCACGCAACCCGGTGTGGGTCTCGGTATACGACGACTGTCGATCATCGACGTTGATGGAGGGGCACAGCCGTTCACGAGTGAGGATGGGGCGATCCAACTGGTCGCAAACGGGGAGATCTACAACCATGTCGCCCTGCGTGGCGAGCTAATAGCCAGGGGGCACCGGTTTCGGAGTCGTTCCGACGTCGAGGTGATCGTCCATGCCTACGAGGAGTTCGGTTTAGAGCTACTTTCCCGACTTCGGGGTATGTTCGCGTTCGCGCTGTGGGATGGACCAAACCGAAGACTGTTCGCAGCACGCGACCGGGCCGGAGAGAAACCGCTTTACTATGCCTTGACCCCTCAACGGTTGCTTTTCGGTTCCGAGATCAAGGCCTTGCTAGTTCGCCCGGAGGTGTCCCGGGAGCTCGATCTTGAGGCGCTAGACCAGTTCCTGACGTACGAGTACGTCCTGACTCCGCGCACCCTGTTCAGCGAGGTTCGGACCGTTCCTCCGGCTCACTATCTCCTCTACGAGCGCGGTGCGGTCAAGGTGGAACGCTACTGGGATGTTGCATCAGTGGAGGTCAGGGACTGGGACGAGGATGAGGCGGCGGCGGCACTCACTGAGACGCTAGGTCTGGCGGTTGAGGGCCAGATGATGTCAGACGTCCCGCTCGGCGCCTTTTTGTCGGGAGGGATCGATTCGAGCGCAATCGTCGCGTTGATGACCCAAGTAGTCGGGGACGGTAACCGGGTGAAGACCTTTAGCATGGGTTTCGAGGCCGCGAGCTACGACGAGTTGCCTTATGCCCGCGAAGTGGCGACGTGTTTTGGCACTGACCATCGGGAAGGGATGGTCGAGCCGGACCTCGCCGAGCTCTTCGACCATCTGGTGGGTCACTTCGATCAACCGTTCGCCGACGTGTCGCTGTTTCCGACCTACCTGGTATCTCAGATCGCCCGGGAACACGTAACGGTCGCACTTTCAGGCGACGGGGGCGACGAGCTGTTCGGCGGATACGATGCCTACGAGGCCGAGGCACTAGCACGACGAGTCTCCGTGGTGTTACCTGACGCGGCAATGCCGCTGGTTGCCGCGATGACCGCCTTGCTACCGCCGAGCGAGAAGAAAAAGGGCTTCGTCAACAAGGTTCGCCGCTTTGCGCTCGGGATGGCTACTGCTCCGAGTGCCATCGCACATTATCGGTGGATGACGTTTCTAGACGCGGGAACGAAGGCACGTCTCTACACGGCGGATCTCAAAAGCGCGCTGGTGTCGAGTGACGTCTACGCGCCGATTTGCCGCCATCTCCGTGCGGCCCACACCGACGATTTCCTGAACCGGCAGCTCTATGCCGACCTGCAGGTGTATCTGAACGACGATATTCTGGTGAAGGTCGATCGGATGAGCATGGCGACGTCGCTGGAGACGCGGGCGCCGTTTCTCGACGTCGACGTGATGGAGCTGGCCTTTTCGATGCCGGGTCATTTGAAGATCCGGAACGGTCGCCGGAAGCACGTGCTCAAGAAGGCGATGGCCGAGTTGCTGCCCGCGTCGGTACTGAACAGAGGCAAGGAAGGGTTCTCCATTCCGATGAAGCAGTGGCTGCGCGATGCCTGGGCGCCACTGATGCAGGATCTTCTGTCGCCGACCCGGGTCGGACGTCGGGGGTGGCTGGAGCCGGCCGAGGTGACACGACTGGTCGACGAGCACCGTTCGGGGCGAGAGAATCACGCCCACATCCTGTTTTGCTTGATGTCGTTTGAGCACTGGGCGCAGAGGTTTCTCGACTGACCACCGCGAGCCCCCAGATTAGGTGTGGGCTTCTGGCCTTCGATGGACGACCGTCAGTTGTCGAAGGTGTAGTACCGGTTGACCCGGTCGATCTCACGCTCGCGGTTGGTGGCTGTCCAACGTAGGAGTTCGCCCATGATCCGGGCGGCGGACTCCAGCGCCGGGCGGCCTGGATGGCCGGCCGAGCCGGCTTCGGTTCGTCGGAGCATCGCGTCGGACAACCGAACCGCCATCTCGTCGATCACAGCGTGGCGGATCTCTCCCCGTGTGATCGCGCACTCGTCAGACAGTGGCGCCACGAGATCCGGCTCTGCGTTCAGCGTTCGGAGGATGTCCCCCTGACCGCTGCCGTAGGTCATGGCGATTCGCCGACGCGTCTCCGTGCCGAGCTGGTCGGTGGCGGCGTCCGTTGAGTCGGTCAGGAACTTTGACCAATCGTCGATGTCGCCCCCAGAAAGCGGCGTTTTCGCAGTTCTGGAGCGTTTGGTCGGTCGGTCCAAGATCTCGATCGCGGTGTCCACCGCCCTCTCCGCCGTCGCCCTGGCCGTGGTGTAGCGGACACCGATCACACTCATCAATCCAGGCACTCCGTCGGCGCGGTGGTCACGGATGGTGCTCTCCTTGGAAAGTTCAGCTCCTTCGTCATCGGCGGCCGGCAGCAGCCCGCGATGTACGAGTCGGATGTCTTCGGCTGACAGCCCCGCGGCGGGGAACGCCTCATTGATCTCTTGCAGGAAGGCGGCGACATCTTCGTGCCTGACCGCTGGCGTTCCTCCGGGCCCATTGTAGGAGGCGTGGCTGGTGCCGACGATCGACACGCCGCGCCAGGGCGCAACGAAGAGGAACCGTGATCGGCAAATCCCTCCCAGCGCGTGGTCGCCCGTGATGGGTCGCGTAACTAGGTTCATCGCTTTGGACAGCCCCTTGGGACGCCCGGCGGTCAGTGTGGATGGTAGGTCGGCGGTGAGTGACGGGCTCCACGGGCCGGCGGCGTTCACCACAAGCTCGGCTCGCACCTCGAAGCACCCCGTATCGACGCGGTCCTCGACCGTGACGCCTACGACGCGTTCGCCCTCCCGTACCCAGCCGGTCGCGCCCAGATAGTTCGCCGCGCTGGCGCCGGACACCACTGCCGACTGGACAAACGCCAGCACAATGCGGTCAGGGTTGTACATCTGGCAGTCGTGCCACACGATACCGCCGGTGACCCCGTCGGGTGAGATCAACGGGTTCAGCGTCAGACATTCGTCACGCGAGACGCGGCGACTGGGCGGGAGGTGCTTGGTAGCGTCCGGCTGATCGTTCCGGTCGCTTGAAAGAAAATCGTAGACCTTGAACGCGGCCTGCATCGCGAGTGGGTGTCGCGTCAGTCCGCCGTAGGTCGGTATTACGAATGGTAGTGGGTGGACGAGATGTGGCGCGATTAGCGAGAGTGCGCGGCGTTCGCGAACGAAGGCTCGCAACTCGGCCGGGTTTCCCGTCTGGAGCGACCGGACCCCCCCGTGCACCGTTTTCATACTGTTGGTCGATGTGCCGCCGCCGAAGTCGTCCCGGTCTATGATGGCCACCGATAGCCCGCGCTGGACCGCGTCCCAGGCGATAGCGGCACCGTAAATGCCGGCGCCTACTACGAGCAGATCAAATCGGGTGTCGGCGAGAGTGCGGAGGTCACGTTTCAAGACCTTGATATTGTAAGTGCCGATGCAGAGCGAGACCGTGCGAACTGACGAGATTGCCGCTTACTGGAATGAACGGATTCACGACCTTGAGATGACCGACCAGCCGGTTGGCACGGTCGGGTTCTTTGATGACCTCGACGATTACCGGTTTGACAAGCTTGAGTACCTGCAGCGGTTGGTGGATTTCAGCAGCTACTCCGGCAAGCGATTGCTGGAGGTTGGGTGTGGTATCGGTACCGACCTGGTGCGATTCGCCCACGGTGGCGCCCAGGTGACCGGCGTTGATTTGGCGGAGCGAGCCATTGCGTTGGCGCGCGCGAACCTCGACTTGCATGGGTTGGAGGGGCGGGGTGACTTGCGGGTGTCCGACGGGGAAGCGCTGCCGTTTGAGGACAATGCGTTCGATGTCGTCTACGCCCACGGGGTGTTGCAATATACCGCCTCCGGCGGGCGAATGGTCGAAGAGTGTCGGCGAGTGCTTGCACCCGGCGGTGAGGCAATTTTCATGGTCTACAACCGAGTGTCCTGGCTGAACGCTTTGTCGAAGGTGGTGGGAGTAGGACTTGAGCACGCCGATGCCCCGGTACTGAAGAAGTACTCGATTGCTGAGTTCCGGTGCCTGCTGGGTGGCTTTTCCGAGGTGCGGATCGTGCCCGAGCGGTTTCCGGTGAAGTCACGCCTTCACAAAGGCTGGAAGGCGGTTGCTTTCAACAGTCTCTTCGTGGGGACGTTCAACGCCATCCCCCGATGGCTTGTGCGACGGTTCGGATGGCACCTGATGGGATTCTGTAGAAAATAGCCTGTTTCAGGCGCGAGTCGGCTATTCGTCGGTTTCCGGTCCCGGGGCGTTCGCGGGGTGACGCGGTTCCTGCGGCCCGAACCCTGACGCGCGACCCCTCAGGGGTCAAATGCGATCCCGCTCAGTGCCACCGTGTCCGACGCGAGCGCCGTTTGTCCAGAAGGCAGATTGTTTCCTTCGAGTATGTAGGCGACGAGTTGGACTGTTTCGTCGACTGAGAGGGAGCCAGGCGCGTCTTGCGGCATCTCAACCTGGATCAGCTGGAATAGCTCAGACAGGGGCCGGCCCTGCCAACGCTGGCGAAAGGTGTGGTCGCCCAAGAGCGCCGCTACTTCGGGAAAAAACGCCTCGAGGGTGCCGTGACAAGAGAGGCACTGGGCCTCGTAGAGCGCAGCGCCCCGTTCCGCTTGGGTTGTGGTGTAGACGCCGTCACGGACAGACGACTGTGCCAGCGCGGCGGCCGTCGCCAGTGCGACGGCCGCCGCGCCTAGGATTGTCTTGCGCATCTAGCCGCGAAGGTCACTGGCCCGTGATCAATGTGGCGTTGCGTTTCGGAACTTGGCCGCCGGTCTTGATCTGGGTGACCACCTTCACGTTCGCGATGTCCAGTACCGCCACGCTATTGTTGCCCGAAACCGAGATGTAGGCGTGGCGGCTGTCCGGGGTTATGGTGACCCAATTCGGTGAGTGTCCGACGCGGGCACCGCCGACCAACTCCAGATCGGGCAGAGTGTAGACGTAGACGCTACCGTTCAGGCTGCTGTTGGCCACCAGATACCGGTTGTCCGGTGTCACGCCGATGCCATGGGCCGTGTTGCCGCCGTGGCCTGGGGTCTGCTGATCCGAGGGCACCGATGGATACTCGATGCGCCGGACCTCCTTGCGCGTCTGGAAGTCCACCACTCCAAACCCGTTGTAGTTCGAGAGCTGCGCGTAGATGTGTCGGGTGGAGCCGTCCGGATGGGTGTCGAACGTCATCGGCCGGATGCCCAGGTCGAAGTAGGTCGTCCAAACGGGCATGTCGGTCTCGGTGTCGACTACCGTGATGTTCCGCGCGCCGATCATGCCGGCCACCGCGTATTTGCCATCCGGGGTCACGTAGGTGTTGTGGACGCCGCCATGCACCGAGACCGTGGCCGAAATTTCGTTGGTGCTGGTGTCGATCACCTGTAGCGCACCGGGTGACTGCGCGATCGCGACGTATACTTTCCGGCCGTCCGGCGTGACGTCGATGTTGTTCGGTCGGCCCATAAGCTCGATCTGCTTGACGACCTTCAGCATTTCCATGTCGACCACGTCGACCGTGTCGTCAGATTCGTTCGCCACATACAACCACCTGCCGTTCGGCGATGGCGCGGCGCCGTGGGCTCGCTCAATGCCTGTGATCTCGCCGACCACGGTATTGGTGACCGGGTCGATGACGTGCACGTTGTCACCCGCGCTGTTGGTCTGGACGATCCGCACTGTTCCCTGCGCCGCCGAGGTTAGCGGCAACGCCAGGATTGCCACTGTTGCCAGTATCCAATTGAACCGCTGTGCTTTTGCCATCGTTTTACTCTCCTGTCGTCACTCGCCCGTCTCGCCACTTACCCAGGCGACAAGCGTCTTGAACCAGGGATCGTCTTGTGAGGAAAATTGCCGTCCGCCGTTGTGAAACTCGTCGCCGCCGGCCTCCGGTTCCAGAGGGTGCATTAGTAACCGGCTCGCCAGCGGGTCCCCCGGAACCACTAGCCGCTGGATAGCATCGAAGTTGCGGCGTGACTGCTCGGCGGTCCAGCCCTCTGCGCCGCTCTCTAACTCCGCGAGGAAGCCGACGCGCCCGCCGTCGGAATGGCAGACCACGCAACGCGTGAAGCCAGCTTTCCTCTCAAGGAAGATCGGTTCGACGTTGGTCTTGTAGTAGTCAAAGTCGAGAACCGGCGATTGTGCCAGCAGCAGGGTCAGTGCCCACAGAATCATGGTAGGGCTCCTTCTTTGAGGCGAGACGGCGACGTCTATAGCGAAGCAGCGCGGCCGTGCATATGTCCCCTAGGATGCGAAGAGAATACCACCACCTCCGCCATGGGCGAAGGTTGAGTTTACCTTCCCGGCGGTAAGCTGGTCTCGCGCGCGCCGTTCGCTGTTCGCGCGGCGGTGGGCACGTGGCGATGCTTCCGCTTCTCGCGAGAGGCTCGTGCCAAGAACTTTGCGTAGGGCACGACCTGCTTAATGGCGGCGACGTTCATCTGGCACGGACTGAGACAGGTGGGGCACTGATCGTTTTTGATGTAGTCGCGGTGCGCCTGGCTCTCTGGACTGAAATAGATCTCCCCCGGGTCAGTGTCGAGCACGTTCCCGACGACCTCGCTGTTTTCGCAGAAGAACATACCCCCGTCCGGGTTCAACATGATGCCCTGCGTCTGGAAGGGACAGGGCGCTAACCGGTGGTAGCCGTTCGCGATCATGTCCGCGTAATGCATGTAGATGTAGTTCTGGCCGTCGAGCAGCGGGTCAATGCGGACCCGGTCGAGGAAGAACTGGCGCATCTGTTCCTCTTCTTCGCCAACCGGCTTGCAACTGTCGGCTAGGTCGCTATTGCCGAGCATCGGGTCGGTGAACCGGACCATGTTGAAGACGATGTCAAGATTCTCACCTCTGGCCCAGCGCAAGATGTTGTCAGCGTCGTCAAGATTCTGCGAAAAGATCGTGGTAGAGATCCCAAAGTTGAAGGGGTAGTCCTTCTGCAGGGTCTGCATCGCGCGGATTGTTTCGTTCGCCTTGTCGAACCCGTGTGGGACCTGCCGAACGTCGTTGTGCATCTCCCCGACGCCGTCTATGGACACTCGGAAGCTGAAAATGATATCCCGCTCGGCGCACATCTTGACGATGTCCGTCAGCATCGGGATGGCCCGGTGCGGGGTCAGTCCGGTGGTGTTTAACCCGAACTTTCGTAATCGCGGGAACTTGTCCAGCATGACCCGACAAATGTCGACGAGGTCGTTTCTGGTCGTCGGTTCGCCACCAGAGACGTTCGCATTTTCGATGTTCCGCCAGAAGGGCGAACTGAAAGCCCGCTCGATCTCTTCAAGCGACATGTCCGACTTCCGGTCCCCACGCTTCCAGTTGCTGCACATCTCGCACCGTGCGTCACAGACGAACGTGCAGTGATAGATCAACACCGTCGGGTGGATCGCGGTGAACTTGGCTAACGCGGCATTGGCCAGGTCGCGAGGCGCACTGGCGGCGGCCCGAGCGAGGTATTTCGTTGCGTAAACTTGCGACACTAAGCTCCTACTTTACTGCCCCTTAGATCGGGCGTAAAGCCAGGCCCCCGGGAGATTTCCCGCAAGACCCGTCAGAATGATGAGGGTAGACAGGGCGAATGAGAGGCTGTCTGGAACTCCTTGTGGGCGCAGGAGCCAGACAATGGTTCCCTGCGGTAAACCGAAACCGGCTATCGAAACCGGGAGTAGTAACATCAGGAGCCCGACCGGCATGAATACCAAGTAGTAGCCCAGACTAACATCGAGACCGAGGCCAAGGCCCAGCAGGTACGCTTGGACCACTCGGAGCAGTTGCACCAAGACCGATAGTACGAACACGCCAGCGAGAGCAGGGCGACGGTTTCGGTAGCGCGAAAGCGCCTCGGCGAGCCCGATTAATTCAATTCCCAACCGGGACTCATGCCATGTGGTTGGCACGAGGCGCCCAAGCACTCGGTCGGCCCAAAAGACGCTGGTGCAGCCTGCCCCGACCGCCAATGCTGCGGTCCAGATCGCCTCTGCCGGTAGTGCATCGGTCGAGGTGCCCCATGTGACCACGCCGACGCTTGCGAGGACAGCCAACGACAGTACTCCGAACAGCCGATCGATGGCCACAGAGGCGATCGCCTCGCTCGCGTCGTTGGTGCGGCGCGAGAGCGTATAGGCTCGCGCAGCGTCCCCCCCCACGCTAGCGGGCAATGCACTCCCGACAAACGAACTCACCAGGAAGATCCATGCGACGGACTTGAGGGCGACCTGCTGCCCACTGCTGCGCAGGACCAAGAGCCAGCGGCTGATCATGACGCCCCGGTCGAAGCCGACCAGCACGAGGACAGCGACCAGGTGGATTGGACTGACTTGGACGAGTGCGGTGAATGCAGCCCCGACGTCGATACGGGAGATCAGGTAGGCCAGAATGGCCGCGCTGACGGCGCCGCGCAGCCAGACTGAACGCCGCACTGGGGCAGAGATCACGAACTTGGCTTGCGTGCGACGAAGGTCAGGGTTTCGAATAGGTTCTTACGAACCCGGAAGAGCAGGTCACTGGTGCCGGTATAGCGGCTCAGCGCGTCCACGCCCGGGATGTTGACCAGCAGCGCACCGGCTGCAAGCACGTCACGGGCCAGCCCGGTGGCTCCCCCAATGCTTCGGACCACGCGTTCTACCTTGAAACCGCCGTCGTACAGCAACTGGGAGACGCGCCGCTCAGTGGTGACGAAGTTGTGGGTGTAGTCCACGTCCCAGAAAAATCCCCGTTCTTTCAGGTAGTCCGGTACCACGATGAAGCAGACACCGTCGGGGCGAAGCGCACGGAGCGCCTCGGAAACGAATTCCCGAGCCGCGTCGATGCCGGACATGTGCTCAAGCACCTGGTCGGCATAGAGAACATCACAACTCGCGTTTTCAGCGGCGATCGGTGGGGCCCAGGCCAGACTCACGTCGAGCCCTTTGGATCTGAGCAGATCGACCAAAGTCTCGCTGGCTTCGATGCCCCGGTAGCGCCAGCCCGCGTCGATCGCACCGGCTGCGAGTGACCCTGTTCCAGGACCGATCTCGAGCATGTCCCCGGGTGGGGCGATCGCAGTTTGTAGGAGGTCCAGGCGAGACCGCTCGATTCGACCCCGTCGAGCACTTCCGAAGGACGTGAGTTGGCGCTCGGAGAACCACCGGTAAAAGGTATCAGCCACGCCGACAGACTCTACTGCATTCTTCGACCGCCTGCACATGGCTGAGCGGCAATACGGAGGGCCCACACGCGGCCTCGTGCCGCGAGGATATGGTGCAGATGATGGTCATGGTCGCGGATAGATCCAGCGCCCGACGGTTCCTTCGTCCAGGGTCGTTTGCGTCTGGTCAATCCAGGCCGGCGACTGTGCTCCTCCCGGGCAGACAGCACTGATGATGTCGACTAGATAGACATTCGTGCTTCCTTGGGCCTCGCCATTGCCCCAGAAGTAATCGACCACGTCGATTGATGGGTCACTGCAATCACCACGCTTGCAGTTGTAACCCCACCGCGTGTCTTTGGCGCGTAATGCGGTCACCGCGAGATCCATGAACTCCCAACTTCCGCCCTCTTCGATACAGGAATCAGCCAAAGCATCCGGATTGGTGGCAGCCAGTTGGACGATCAACGCCTCTTCGTTGGGTAGCGGCGGCTGCTCCCCCGGTGGCGGCGGTGGCGACCCGTCTGGTGGAGTCCGGAAGCGCTGCGGGGCTGACCACGCACTTGCGGTCGTCCCGTTGGATGCGTGCACGCGCCAGAAGTATTCGCGATCACTCTCAAGGTTAGCCGTCACGGTTGCGGAGGTAGTGTCGCCGCCTGACCGGGGCACTTCTACTAGGGCCGCCGGGTTCCCGAACGAGGTTCCTTCGTCCACTTCAAACCGGTAGACGACTGTGGCAGCCGCCCCGGTCACAGTTCCGTTGGTCGTCGTTAGCGTTGGTTGCACCGAGGCAACCGTTTGGCCATTGGCTGGCGTGACTGGTATTGGGGTGCCGATGCTGACTGATGCGGGCGGTGTCCGGAAGCTGGCCGTATTCGACCACGGTCCGAGCACTTGCCCATTGCGCGCCTGAGCGGAAGCACGCACCCGCCAGTGAAACGTCTCGTCGTAGGGAAGCCCGCCGGACGATACCGCTGTGCTGGGGCCGTTGTCTGGCACGACCGTCAGAATGGTCGTCGGGTTAGCGAATCCCGGTTCGGTGGCGAGCTCGAATCGATACATGACGGCTTCAGCCGGGCCTGAAATGTCCGCGTGGTGGGCGAGGAGCATCGGACTGTTTGAGGAAGTGATCTGGCCACCACTTGGCACGCCGGCCACCGGAGCTGCGATGACGACTGCTGTGAACACTTCGAACGACGCGGTTTCTGAGTAAATACCTGCGTTGGCGCCGTCGACCGCACGTACCCGCCAGTAATACACCTGTTCCGCATCCAACGTCTGAGTGAGGGTGACGACCACAGTGCCAGTCTCGCCCGGTGCGACATCGGTGACCGTCAGCAGTGTGGGCGCGAATACCGGGTCGGTGGCGACCTCAATTTCGTAGGTGAACGGACGGACACTGTTTGAGGTTACGTTGGCGAAGCGCAGCGTGATCGGCTGCGCTGTGCTGGCAATTAGTAGTCCATTGGGCGGCTCTATGACCCCCGGTGTGCTGATCGTCACACCGGCGATCGGACCGGCTATCTGTGGGCTAAGCGGGTTCGAACTCCGTTCAGCGTCGCATCCGATGGTCCCCAGCGCCAGGCTGGCGAGGCAGACGATGGTGAGATGGGGGGCACGGTTCTGGGCCATGGCTCGCTGCGGTGCGCCTGTTTTTCTGAGGCAGTCCGTGGCCCGTCTATCGGACGATGTGTCGTTGTGGACCAGACCCATCAGTGGAAACTCAAGGTCGTCTCG
>DQEK01000239.1:11823-12504 GCA_003533545.1 Acidobacteriota bacterium
CCCGTCGTCGTAGCGCTGGCCCGTGGTGGGTTTCAGAACCAGAAGGGGGCAGTACTGGCCGTGGGCGTGGTCTGGATGTTGGAGGGTCTATCAGCGCCGAGCATTGTGCGGTCGGTGGGAGAAACCGGACGTGCCGGCAGTCCGCCCGTCGACGGTAATGGTTTGATTCGCCGTCACGCCCGTGATCGTACTGATCGTACCGTCCAGGAACGTGACCGTCACGGTTACCGCAGCGACTTGGCCGAGGCCGAAGTGCAAGGTCGGGTCGTCTTGCCCGAGATACCCGTTGTTGCTTCGACTCTCACGGGTGCCGATCGTCGGCGACCCAATGACGCCGTCTTCGTAAATGGTTACTTTTGATCCATATGCGCCGCGCTGGCCCTGGGGAGAGATCAAGTTGACTTTTAGCCAGTTTGCGCCGCCCACGTTGTTTCGTACCAGCCAGTTACTGCTCAGCTTGGCGCCGATCGCGAAGTCGAGGTCACCATCTTGGTCGGTGTCGGCGAACGCAATGGCTCGCGGATCATCAATGCCAGTGACTGGGATCGCCGGGCCTTGGGTGAACGTACCGGCGCCGTCGTTCAAATAGGACACGTCGTCGCCCGCGAACACCAAGTCGAGGTCTTGGTCGTTATCGAGATCGGCGAACCCGCCCATGAATCCCTCGATACTGTTGAACTC
>DQEK01000342.1:0-197 GCA_003533545.1 Acidobacteriota bacterium
GTGATGCAGGAGTCTGCCCAAGCTGCCATGAGCTTTGTCCGGTCCAAGGCCAGCGCGTACGGTCTCCCGAAAGATTTCCACCGACGTACCGACGTCCATGTTCACGTCCCAGAGGGCGCCATCCCAAAGGACGGACCATCGGCCGGGATCACGCTGGCCACAGCACTCGTGTCGAATCTCACCAAGGTGCCAACCCG
>DQEK01000342.1:516-4259 GCA_003533545.1 Acidobacteriota bacterium
AGGTGCCAACCCGCCGAGACGTGGCAATGACTGGAGAAATCACGCTCCGCGGCAAAGTGCTACCAATCGGGGGAGTCAAGGAGAAGGTGCTAGCCGCCCATCGCGCCGGGGTAAACACGATCATTCTCCCAAAGGACAACGAGAAAGATCTCGCAGATATTCCCAAACCGGTCCTCGATGTGCTCGACCTGCACTTGGTCGAATCGATGGACGAGGTTTTGGAACTTGCGCTTACCAAACCGTTGACCGGGCTGCTTACCGGCCAGGATCAGGTTGCGGTCGAGACCCAGGCCACCGACGATCGGGTGACGCACTAGCCCGCTGTCGTTCGACGGGTCCGCCGTAGCACTGGCGAAGGCGGATGAAGATTCAGACGGCCGAGTTCGTAACGAGCGTAGGACCAACCGGTCCCCTGCCGGCGGGGAACCTGCCGCAAATCGCGTTGGTCGGACGTTCGAACGTCGGAAAATCCACGCTCATCAACGGACTTACCCGGCGTACGGTCGCCCGAGCTGGCGCGGGACCGGGTACCACCAGATTACTCAACGTCTACCTTGTGGAACTCGCTCGTGGGCGGGGAAAATTGTTACTAATCGACCTGCCTGGCTACGGCTACGCGCGTGGACGTGACGACGCCAAGGTTTTCGATCAGCTCACTCAGCGATATTTCGTGCCACACGCTGCTACGGAACCGAATCGTCAGGAAGGCGCCGGTCCGGTTTGTGCGGTGCTCCTGGTGGACGGGCGACACCCGGGCCTAGCAAACGACCGCGTTGCCCTGACATGGCTCAGCGACCTAGAACTCCCACTACTCGTGGCCGCAACCAAAATGGACCGGATGAAAGCTTCGGAACGCACCCGCGCGCTCCGCCAGCACGAAGCCGCCCTTGGGCAAGCTGTGTTTCCGACCTCAGGCAAGAACGGAGATGGCCTGAGTGCCCTCTGGAAAGCGCTGCTCGACCTGACCGGCCTCTAAGCCACCCCTCTGCTATAATGGCCAGCCACTGTGAGGAGTAGGGAGTGAGACAAGGTATACACCCGGAGTATCACGACGTCGAGGCCCGCTGTGCCTGTGGTGCGACCTGGAAAACCCGGTCAACCAGGAAGGAACTTCGGCTCGAAATCTGTTCGAGTTGCCATCCATTCTTCACCGGCAAGCAGAAGCTGATCGACACCGAAGGTCGCGTCGAACGATTCACGAAGAAATACGGAAGCCAGACGGTCGCTGGGATTAAGGAGCGAATGCAGAAACGGAGCGCGTCTGCCGTGGCGTCCAAGCCAGAACCCGAATCGACTCCGGTCGAGTAGCAGTCGTTATCAACACGGTGGCGTGATCCGCTACGACAACCCTATACCGATAGCAGTGAGCTGTCGTTCGAGTCGTTCCAGACGCCGTTTCGCCTCCCTCCGCCGTCCCACAGCGCACTCCGCGGCGTTCGCTCGGCGGGCAAACGCCAAGGCCCGTTCCGGATCTCTTAGCCGGTGTTCGTAGTGCACAGCGAGTGCCCGGAACGCCTCCCGTTCAAAGAATCCCGCCGGACGACGACCAAGGTTTAGTAACGCCTGCCAGTGCCGTGCCTCGTCCGCGTGAAGGCGTTGACGGCGTTGCGCGAGAGCCAGTCGATAGAACGCTTCCGCCCGAACAGTCAGAGCGGCCGCGCCCCGCGGCCGGCACACGCCCGGCGCCTGCGCAACCGCCGCCTCATAACAGGCAGGCGCGTCGGCTCCGCGTCCACCACGTTCGTAAAGTCTGCCAAGGCCCAAGCACTGACGAGGGTCGCTCGCCGAGGAAGGCCCTTGGTCGACCAAATCGCAGGCCAGCCCAGCAAGGACACCCAGTGACGCCAAATCCAGTTGGTTGTGCAAGAGCACACGTCGAAGTGGGCTTGGGTCTCCTGAGCGTAGATAATCGAAGTAGCGCGATGGAATTTCGAACCCGGCCACGTCACCTTCTCGGCAAAACCCTAGGACCCGGTCTTCGAGTCCACCGAGCCCTCCGGTCTCCGGTCCCCAAACCCGGCGGGCCACGTGTAGCAAGTCAAGGTGACGCAACGACCCCAGAGGGGCATTGAGACGATGATACAGCCAGCGCGTATCAAGGAACGGCGCGTCAAATGCTCTGCCGTTAAAAGTCACCAACGTGTGCGCACGAGAGACCACCGCAGCCACGCTGGAGAGTAATTGGCGTTCTCTGGAGAAACTCGGCAACACAAACTGCCAAATATGAAAGCGCGCCCCTTCAAACGCGCCGAAACCAACAACGAAGGCAACCGTACCAGAACCGCCACCAAGTCCGGTCGTCTCCAGATCAAAGAAGAGCAAACCGGCGGTTGGGTCCAGACTAGGCGCTGGAATTTGACCAGACTGACCGCCGCCACAAAGCGTTCGGATGCCTTCTACGCTGATTGTCCGTGATGCCTGTTTGAGTCGCTCTCCGTAGGGCCCGTCCTGACCGAACCACGAACGCACGACCGGGCACGGTCCGGCTGGACCCTCCTCAAGCGCCCCCCCGAGTGCCGCGGCGAATGCCTCCGGTTCGAATACCCGGGCCGGTGGAAGCACGGTCGTTACCGTCCGAGACCGACCCGCGCCTCTTAGCACCGACCGGAACCTGGCCAGGTCGGTCACGACGACTCCCCCAGCAACGGGGCATCTGGGGACAAGGACCCCAGCAGCGCCAGCGCAACCTCTTTCGCACGGGGTCCAGCCTTCCCGATCGGCCCCACACAGGCCGGACAGCCCGCATCACAGGGACAACGCTCAACCAGCGCACGGGCATTAGCGAGCAAGCGATCGTGCAAATTGAAAAGCGGTTCACTGAAACCGATGCCACCTGGATAGTTGTCGTAGACGAAGATAGTCGGATCGTTGAGCGTAGCCTCGACGACAGGCTCCTCCGGACGACGACCGAACGGCCGCACCTGGTCTCCGTGAATGGCTAATCCGATGTCGTGGTAGTCACACATGAGCAGCAACTGCGCTACCTGCCGCATCGCAAACCCCAGACCGACCACACCATCACGACGGTCGCTACCCGCGAATGGAAGACGTTTGACGAATGTACGTGCCAGTACTAACCAGTACGCAGTCGTGTGCATCTCCTGCTCGGCAAGGTCGAGTTCGCCAGAGCCCACATTTTCGTTCGTGTAAAACTTGATCTTCTTGAACCCGACCACCCGAGAGGTAACGTGAACCTCTCCGTGGCACCCCACCCCCAGACGCTCATTCGGGACGGAACCGACGCTCGGAGCCGTGCCACCCCGGACCGGTGCCACCGCTCCGACCACGCCTGCTGTCACCCAATCACCTCGCCCGAACTCCTCGAGCACGCTCACCTTCGTGTAGGTGATCGCATCGGTATAGTAGTCACTATCGACCGGCCTAACGTAGGCCTTACGCCGATCAAAGTCGAGGCGTTCCACCTGATACTGAGTTCCCTCCACGAGATAAATCGCCTGTTCATACAACGTAGCCGTGGCCGCAGTAAAATCAACCTCCCCGATCACTGTCGCTTCGTCCGATACGTCAACCACCACAAAGTTATCCGACGACACGGAGCGAAGGCTGACTGCATCGGCCGGATACGATTCATTCATCCAGTACCACCGACCGTCCACACAATCGACAAACCCCTCTTCCTGGAGCAGGCCGAGAACCGCCTGCAAGTTCTCCTGCCCGAACCGCTCATCAGCCTGAAACGGAAGTTCGAAAACGGCGCACTTAATATGGTCCAGTAGGATCCG
>DQEK01000107.1 GCA_003533545.1 Acidobacteriota bacterium
TGCCTTCAAAATTTCAAACGCTCGATTCCAGAACTTAAGGCGAAGGATGTCTCCTTCCCAACTGAGCAGGTCGTATTCGATGTTGAGGCGGGCCATCGTATCGAGATGGCAGTGAACGATCCGCTCCGTTAGTACACGTGCGATGGTTGCTGTCGGCTCGGCAAAGCGCTCAAGTTCTTCCAGCGCGGCACGTCGATGGGAGAGGCGCGATTCATCCTGCTCGTACCACTGCGTCACCCGCGCGTAGAGGTCCCAGCAGTAGGAGTCAAATCCGGGTGCATCAGCGAGTAAGCGGAGGCCATCGAGCCCGGTGTTCTCAAGCTCACGGAGACCGACCAGGACGTCGGCGACTTGGACCCCGGTGTCATCGATATAGTTCTGGACCTCGACTGCCATGCCCTGGAACCTCAGGAGTCGGCATAGCGTGTCTCCGAGAGCGGCATTGCGGAGGTGTCCGACGTGCGCGGCTTTGTTCGGGTTGATGGCGGTGTGTTCGACGATGGTCTTTGGTGCGTTTTTTTGTTCGGTGCTTCCGCCGCCGTCGGTCAGCCGAATGCGCGCGAACACGGTCCGATTCAAAAACACGTTAAGGTAGCCGGCGCTTGTAGGCTCAACACGGCCGATGTCACCCAGATCACCGATGGATTCGGCAATCTCGCCTGCGATTACACGCGGTGCCTTGTGGAGCGTCCGTGCTAGTTCAAAGGCGACAGTAACGGCTAGGTCACCGAGGCGTCT
The DNA here is from genome assembly GCA_003533545.1 of Acidobacteriota bacterium. Lineage (GTDB taxonomy): Bacteria > Acidobacteriota > Vicinamibacteria > Vicinamibacterales > UBA8438 > DQEK01. The sequence goes on from DQEK01000107.1 coordinate 739, forward strand.
GTTTGGCGGATACTCTAGAACGATCGTCGGCATTGCCTCGCGATCGAGGTCATAGAGCGAAGCGAGCGCTGCTGCGATCCGGTCACGGAGTTGGGTATGTACAGGGAGTATCATGTGGTGAGTCTGCGGAATCAGTGTCGAGTTAGTACCGGCGTTCGGACTTAATATGGTTTGGTTCGAGAGCGGTCAGTTCGGTTGCGTGTAGGTGGTCATTCGAGGTGTTAACGTTCAGAAAGAGTTTGCCGTCGCGATTGAAAGCGGCGATTTCGGCTGGTCCGACATGAGTCACGCGGATGACTTCTTCCAGCGCTGACATCCGATACTGTCCTCGCTGGATCTGTGCTCGAACGGCACCAATACAATTCTGAGTGTACACGGCGCACAACGGCTGCGGGCCGTCCTCGGTGCGCGGCATCGCAGCGTCGGCGCGACCGATCTGCGTGGCTAGGTAACGAAGGAACGCGGCAGCCAGGAATGGCAAGTCGCAGGCTATCACGAGCGTGTGCTCGGTGGGTGATCGTACTAGCGCTGTGTAAAGTCCTCCCAATGGTCCGGTGCCCGGTATAAGATCCGCGCACACGCGAAGTCCTAGCGAACGGAACCGGTGCGGGTCGCTAGAGACAACGAATATATGTTCGGCGACGCCGCCGAGTACTGCAAGTTGTCGGTCGATGATGCGCTGACCGCCGACATTTAGGGCCCATTTGTCGAGCCTGCCAAGCCGTTTTGCTTGGCCCCCCGCGATGATGGCCGCCGTCCACACACTGTAGATCCTAAACCGTAGCGGATTCTCTATTCCATGTCGGAACCGAAAATAGGGCGCGTGCTCGTAGCTAGTTTGCACCAGGCGATTCACGACCTCATGCCGACGCGCGGGGAGTTCTATGAAGACTGGTTATCGCCGCGTCGCATCCGCCAGGGGAAGGTGGGGCGAGCGCGGGTTGCCGGGGCCATCAGTTTTCTGCGGGAGGAAGGGGAGTGCTATAGCGCCGTGGTGGACCGGGCCGGTCGCTACGCGGTCGATTGGACTGTTGGTGATTTAGCGCCGGTGGAACGCTTAATGCTGCGGCGCTTACCACGCTCCCTCCGGGTTCGCGGTATTTTGCGCGCCTCGGCTCGCCTCATCCGGAATCTGCACGAGGTCGCCCAATTGGACTTCACGGTCAGGCACGGGGCAGGGGTGGTTCGCCTGGACGGGTCATTGTTCTGCGACGTGCGTGAGCCGCCAGGGAGGCCGCTCTGCGGGTTCTACGGGGGGCTGCTTAAGCGGTATTTTGAGTTCTTTGACGTTTCCTGCGACGTCCAGATCTCTCGGTGTCGCGGTACGGGCGAGTCGTCGTGTGAGTTGTTGTTCGACACGAACCATTCTGATTCTTGACTCGGGTTCGGTCTCTGGACCCAGCACCGTCTTGCGTTGCTAGGGGTGCGCGCGATAACGTGGCAGTGGTTGTGGTTCGACTCGCGAAGGCGCGTGACTCGTCGGCCAGGGACTTCAACTATGACAGTCCGGTGTTTTCGTCCAGTGGTGGTGTTGGTTACGGTCGGGGCGCTGCTCTGGTGGGGCGGAGAGTCCCCTTCGGGAGAGCAGACCGTTCAGCCGCGCCCGACGGTATATGTCGCAGAAATCGACGCGCTCATTCATCCAGCGTCAGCGGAGTTTGTTGCTCAGGCGCTTGCCACGGCCGATGCTGCCAATGCCGAGTTGGTAGTGTTAGTGTTGCGCACTCCCGGCGGTCTCGTCGATTCAACCCGAGACATCAATTCCAGCATCATTGAGGCGCAAACGCCCGTCGTGGTGTACGTGGGACCGAGTGGGGCACGTGCTGCCTCGGCTGGCTTCCTCATCACGATTGCCGCCGACGTTGCGGCGATGGCTCCTGGGACGCATATCGGCGCCGCGCACCCAGTTTCTGGCACCGGCGAAGCAATGGACGATACGGCGGCCGAGAAGGCGGCCTCAGACGTTGCTGCGTATGCGCGTTCACTGGCGACCCAGCGGCAGCGGAATGTCCGGCTGGCCGAGAGGGCAGTGACCGAAAGCGAATCGTTTACGGAAGAGGAAGCGCTCTCGGCGATGCCCCCGCTGATCGACTTGGTCGCCGACAATCTCGAAGCGTTGATTGCCTTGCTCGACGACCGGGAGATTCGCCGGTGGGATGGGCGACTGGAGGTTGTGCGCACGGCGGGAGCGCAGGTAGAGACAATTGAGATGAATTGGCGCCAGCGCCTGCTGAGTGCGGTGGCGCATCCGCAGATCGCAGTCCTGCTGTTTAGTCTCGGTACACTTGGCTTGACGATTGAACTATGGAGTCCCGGGGCGGTGTTGCCTGGGGTCGTCGGGGGGCTGTGTCTTCTACTAGCATTCTTCGCGTTTCAGATCTTGCCGGTCAATTATGTCGGGTTGCTGCTTGTCCTTTTTGGACTTGTGCTCCTGGCGCTTGAGATGGTGACCGCCGCTTTCGGTGTGCTCGCCGCCGGTGGGGTGATTAGCATGATTTTTGGTCTCGCGATGCTGATTGATTCTCCCATGCCAGAGCTTCAGCTGGGCTGGCCGTTCATTCTCGCGACTATGTTGACTCTGGCGGGGCTGGTCGCCTTTTTGGCCCGTCTGGCGGTGCGGGCCCAGCGACGTCGGTCGGTGACCGGAGCAGCTGGCATGCTCGGTGCCTCCGGCGAAGTTATTGATCCGATTGATTCCGGCGGTATCGGCCGGGTTACGACCCACGGTGAGATCTGGTCGGCCGTCGCCGGGCAATCGATTTCGAGAGGGACTCGTATCCGCGTCGTTGGCATAAGTGGGCTGACATTAACCGTGTCGCCCGATCCGGTCTCTGGACCAGGCCGGGAAGGAGCATCATGAACCCGATTTTCTTCGCCCCCTTCCTACTAGTGGCGCTGTATTTGGCAAATTCGATCAAGATTCTCAATGAGTATGAGCGAGGCGTTGTTTTCAGGTTGGGTAAGCTCCTGCCGACCCCGAAGGGACCAGGCGTCATTTTGGTGTTCGCCCCGATTGATCGCATGGTGCGAGTTGGGTTGCGGACCATCGTCATGGACGTACCCCCACAAGACATCATCACGCGTGACAACGTATCGGTGAAAGTGAACGCGGTTATCTATTTTCGGGTGATGCAGCCGCAAAAGGCAATTGTGGAGGTTGAGAGCTTCAACTACGCTACTTCGCAACTGGCCCAGACGACCCTTCGGAGTGTGCTCGGCCAAGTTGATCTCGACGATTTACTCTCTGGGCGCGACCGCCTGAATCAGGAATTACAGCGGTTGCTTGACGAGCAGACCGACCCCTGGGGTATCAAGGTGTCCGCCGTCGAGGTTAAGCACGTCGACCTGCCGGAAAACATGCAGCGAGCCATGGCGAGGCAGGCCGAAGCCGAGCGTGAGAAGCGTGCTAAAATCATACACGCTGAAGGTGAGTTCGGTGCGTCTGAGCGCCTGTCGGAGGCCGCCGAAGTTATCGGTAGGGAGCCCCTTGCGGTGACACTACGGTACCTGCAGACCCTCACGGAGATCGCCGGAGAGAAGAACTCGACGATCTTGTTTCCGATTCCAATCGATCTCCTGAACATGCTTCAGCCCAAGCAGCCCAAGCAGCCTGTCGATGGCGATGGCGAACAGCGGTCAGACTGAAGCGGCGCCTAACGCGAAGCAGTTGGTCTTCTTGACAATGATGGCCACTGCGGTCGCGGTCATTGTCTTCCTATGCGGCGTACTGGTGGGGCGCGGCGTCCCGCTTCGCCCGGGGGGCGTTGCTGGGGCCCTGGATGCGTTGCCACTCGGGAGTGACCCGATCGGGATCGGAGTTCCTGAGCTTCCGCCGAACCCAAACGACTCTTCCGATTCTCTACTGGACGAATTGAGTTACTTCGAGCGGTTAAGCGAGACGGATGTGGAAACGGAGACCGAGTCCGCCGGCCGGTCGTCTGGGGCGGCGGTGCCGGACGTTTCCCCGTCGTTCGTATTACCCGAGGCGGACCTCGTTCCTGAGGTGTTGGCTGCGGGTGAGGCTTCGGAGACGGCTGGCGCAGGGTTTGTGGTTCAGGTGACTGAATTTCCGGTTGGTGAAGAAGCTGAAGGGGTAGCGGTCCGCCTCACCGCCAAAGGGTATCCGGCCTTCGTTGTTCCGCCGGCGCGGAATGCTTCCATCACGGCCTCCGGTGTGCGGGTTGGGCCCTTTGCCGACCATGCGGAGGCGGATATGGTCCGCCGTCGTCTAGAAGCCGAGGAGCGGCTCACGCCGCGGGTTGTCCAACAGTAAACACCGAATGGTCCGATGCTGCTCTACGGGCGGTGTTCGGTCACCGCGGACAGTTCCTAGTGCCACCATTGCTCAGTTTTAGTCCAACGGTTCGACGGTCATCACCGTTCTTTGGTGCCGCACTCTCGGGAGCGTTACTGGCGTTCAGCTTTCCTCCACACGGGCATCCGGCAACCGCTTGGGTGGCGCTTACCCCGCTTCTGATCGCGCTTTTTGGGGCCCGCTCTTCAACCGTGGGGTTCGCGCTAGGAGTTACGACAGGTGTCGTGCATTTCGCTGGCTTACTGCCATGGCTGACCACCGTCATGATGGAATTCGGCGGACTCCCTCTTCCCGCGGGAGTGGCCCTGAACGGCTTGCTGGTCGCCTACTTAGCGCTGTTTCCTGGAGCATTCGGCGCAATTTTTGTGTTGTTGTGTCGTCGGTATGGTGAGTCTGCACTCTGGATCGCCGGGCCTGTCTGGTTGTCCACGGAGTTAGGCCGCCTTTGGTTACTCGGGGGGTTTCCGTGGGAATTACTCGGATACAGCCAGACCGCCGTTCTACCCATCGCACAGCTCGCGAGCCTGTTTGGCGTCCACGGTGTCACCGTGCTAGTCGTCTTTGTCAATGGCGTGCTGACGCTGCTTGCAGTGGGCCAAACGGGACGCCGGGGAATGGCGTTGACGGTTGGCGTGGCGGTGCTGGTGGCGGTGGTGTTGTTTGGAACATGGCGGCTCTCGGACGAGCAACTTTTGCGGGCAGGGACACCGCTTCGTGTCGGGTTGGTACAAGGCAACGTCCCACAGGAAGACAAGTGGGACCCGGCGCACCGGGTGAGCATTGTGCAGCGTTACTTGGAGCTTAGTCGAAGGAGTGCTGCCGCCGGAGCCGAGTTGGTCGTCTGGCCGGAGTCTGCCACGCCATTTAGCTTCGAGACCCATTCCGATGGTGGGCTGGTTCGAGGACTCACCAGGGAAACCGGTATTCACTTGCTGTTCGGAAGCACGCGATTCGAGAGCTACCCGACCCGACGTATGTTCAATGCAGCGTTCGTCCTGAATCCAGACGGTGAGACCGCTGCCATCTACGACAAGATTCACTTGGTGCCTTTCGGCGAGTACGTCCCGTTTCGCTCGCTATTGTTTTTTGCGGCTCCGCTTGTCGACACTGTGGCCGACCTCACCCCGGGCGTCGATCCGGTCACGCTACCGGTTGGGTCCCATCTAGTGAGTGCCGCAATTTGTTATGAGATCATTTACCCATCATTGGTCAGGGAGTCTGTCCGAGAGGGCAGTCAGTTGCTTACGACGATCACCAACGATGCTTGGTATGGTCGGTCGGGTGCGCCCCATCAGCATTTTCAACAAGCGAGAATGCGGGCGATCGAGCAGGGGCGGTATCTCGTCCGTGCCGCGAACACGGGCATCAGTGGCGTTGTTGATCCCTATGGGCGTGTTGTTGCACGAAGCGCTCTTTTTGAAACGACAACGATCAACCAAGAGGTTCGGTTACTCGCGGAGCTGACCGTCTACGGGAAAATTGGCGACATACTGGCCTATGCCAGTGCGCTGGCGACGTTGGGCCTGGTGTTTCTGGCGTGGCGTGCCAAGCGGTGAGTCGCGGTGTGGCCACTGGTGGCCAGTAGAAGGGGGATGGGAGTGGCATTAGAGCTCGAGGCGCAGATCCGACGATACGAAGACCTTGTGGAGAGATCGGAGGCCTTGCGGGGCTATCTTTGACAGCCCACGGGCCTCAGAGGAACTGACAAGGCTTGAAGCGCGCGCCTCGGCAGCCGACTTCTGGAAAGAGCCGAGCCAAGCGCAGGACGTGCTTAGACGGCAACGGCGATTACAGGAAGAAAGAGAACTTTCTGAGTCGCTCCGCCAGAAGGTTAGTGATCTTGAGGTGCTACTTGATTGGGCCGGTCAGGGGGAAGAGGTTGGGGATGATCTTCAGACGGGATTGGATGCGCTGGCGTCGGAAGTGGAGGCCGGTGAGATCAAGAAGATGCTCGGTGGGGAGCATGACGACAAGAACGCCATCTTGACGATTCACCCCGGTGCGGGCGGGACCGAGTCGCAGGATTGGGCGGAGATGCTGGCCCGTGCGTATTTGCGCTGGGCTGAACGTCGGAAATTTAAGGTCGAGGTCATCGAATGGCAACCTGGGGACGAGGCGGGAATTAAGGCGGCCACGGTGACTGTAGCCGGGGAGTATGCCTACGGGCTGCTCATGGCTGAGGTTGGGGTACATCGGCTAGTACGCATCTCGCCGTTCGATCAAGCCGCGCGACGGCACACTTCGTTCGCGTCAGTATATGCGTGGCCGGAGCTACCTGACGACGTCGAGGTGGAACTTGATGAAAAGGAACTCCGCATCGATACCTATCGGTCCAGTGGCGCCGGGGGGCAGCACGTTAACGTGACTGATTCGGCGGTTCGTATTACCCATCTACCGACCAATATCGTGGTTTCTTGCCAAAACGAGCGGTCACAACATCGCAATCGTGACGCGGCCATGAAAGTGTTGAAGGCCCGCCTTTACGATCGTCGCCGACAGGAGCAGCAGGAGAAACTGGACGAGCTTGGCGGGCAGAAGAAGGCGAACGCATTTGGTAGCCAGATTCGCAGCTACGTCCTCCATCCCTACCAAATGGTCAAGGATGTACGAACGAAGGTTGAGGTCGGCGCCGTAGACCGAGTGCTTGATGGAGACTTCGATCCGTTCATCAAGGCGTTCCTGATGCACCGGGCGGCCTTGCCCAGCGATCCGGGGCCTCCAGCTCAAGATGATGTTGTGGGCGGCTAAGGCTTGATATCACCGTTCAAATCGACTGCCCGGTTGGGTGCCCGCGATGAACGCTTCCTGGATAGCGTTGGCAGCCCAAGGCTCGGCGACTTCTCCGGTCGCGCCGTCCACCGTTACGAACACTATGTTGTCCGGGGGTAAAAAACCGCCAGGGGCAGGACGGTCCTCAATATAAGCTGCCATAAATTCTCGCCAAATAGGTAGTGCTACGGACGCGCCGTCCTGACTGTTTCCGAGCGAACGTTTTTCATCGAATCCGACCCAGACCCCGACCGTGATGTCGGGGTCGAAGCCAATGAACCAGCCGTCTGTGAAG
>DQEK01000073.1:0-321 GCA_003533545.1 Acidobacteriota bacterium
GTCGCTGTTTTCTGTGACCGTGACTGCCATCACGCTTGCAGGAACCGCTCTCATTCTGGTGGTTGGTGGGTGGCACGTACTCGACGGTCGCCTATCGATCGGAACCTTGCTAGTCGTCATCGCCTATCTGGCGGCTGTCTACGACCCTATTTCCGAGATCGCCCGCACCACCGGACTGCTCCAACAAGCGGTAGTAAGCGCACGCCGAGTACGAGAAATCCTTGCCTTAACCCCGGAGGCACTGGACGAACCGCTTGCGCTCAAAGCGTCAGAAGTCAAAGGCCATTTACGCTTTGAGCAGGTTGGCTTCTCGTACTCCAA
>DQEK01000073.1:652-7207 GCA_003533545.1 Acidobacteriota bacterium
CAACGTTCGGTGCTCGACGAGATCAACTTCGAGGCTCATCCTGGCGAACTGGTAGCGATCGTCGGTTTGACCGGCGCCGGAAAAACCACCATCGCCAACCTCATTCCTCGATTTTTTAGGCCAGAAAGCGGACAGATCCTGCTAGACGGCGTCAACATCAACGATTATGCGCTGCGCAGCCTCCGCTCGAAAATCGCGCTAGTCCCCCAGACGCCGATCCTATTTAGCGGAACCATTGCCGACAACATCCGGTACGGACGACTTAACGCCACCAGCGCCGAAATCGAAAGCGCAGCGAAGTCAGCACACGCGCACGAGTTCATTCGACGACTGCCCCAGGGGTACGAAACCCTGGTAGCCGAAGCGGGTGCCACTTTTTCTGGAGGCGAACGGCAGCGACTCGGCATCGCCCGCGCCTTGCTGAAAGAAGCACCAATCCTAATCCTCGACGAACCCACCTCGGCCGTCGACGCACTCTCTGAACAGGCGGTATTCGACGCTCTACGGCGTGTTCGTTCTAACCACACGACCCTGGTCATCGCCCATCGCTTGTCAACAATTCGCGACGCCGACCGCATCCTCGTCCTCCAGAAGGGTCGTGTCGAGGCTCAAGGCCCCCACAGCGCACTCCTCGCTTCGAGCGCTCTCTATCGCCAGATGTGCGCCCGGTTATCCGTCGGAGTATCGCTCGACGAACAGGAATCTGTGGACGAACTACTGCGAGATTCATCGACAGCCTGCACATCAGCAACCACCGGCGTCACCAAGTGAAAATTTTGCTCGCCGGTGTCATCGGTCGTTACCCGTATGGCGGCGTTGCCTGGTGCTCACTGATGTACCTGATCGGACTCCGCGAGTTGGGACACGACGTCGTCTATCTTGAAGACACTGGCGAATGCGTCTACGACGCTGATCGGAACACGATTTCGACCGATCCCACTTACGGTACCAACTACATTCACTCTGCACTTAAGCCATTCGAATTCGGTGACCGCTGGTGTTTCATTAACTACGATGGCACATATCGGGGAATGACCCAGAGCGCGCTGCGTGATTTTTGCGCGGATGCGGATCTTTACGTCAACCTTTCTGGTGGGTCGTGGTTCTGGCGAGACGAGTACCGACGAATTCCCAGCAAGATTTTCATCGACTCGGACCCGGTGTTCACACAGCTCGCCATCGCGAAGGGCGACGCCTGGTATGTAGAGTTCTTCCGCGGCTTCGATCAGCTATTCACGTTCGGCGCCAACATCGGCGCCGACAGTTCTGACGTGCCGACAGGCGAGTTCACCTGGCACCACACCTGGCAGCCGGTCGTGACTCGACTCTGGCACACCAACAACCCCCCGGCCGACAACCGCGTCACAACGGTCATGACGTGGAAAACCGAAAGCTTTACTGACGTGGACGGCAACAAGGACCGCGAGTTTGTGAAGTTTCTTGACCTGCCATCTCGTACGTCGAGCCATTTTCAACTGGCAGTAAACGGTCCCCACGAGTTGTTGCGTGAGCGTGGGTGGAATCCCGTCGACGCCATGCGGGTGTCCCGTTCCCCCTGGGATTACCGCCGTTTTATTCAGCAATCAAGAGGCGAGTTCGGGATCGCCAAACACGCGTACGTTTCACGTCGTTCTGGCTGGTTCAGCGACCGCACCGAATGCTATTTGGCGGCCGGCCGGCCCGCGGTAGTACAGGACACCGGATGGAGCGACCATCTGCCCTCAACGACGGGCCTGCTGCCTTTCTCAAACACCGAAGAAGCTGTTGAAGCGTTGGCGCGCCTCGACCGTGACTACGCGGCCCACGCACGGGTCGCCGGAGAAATTGCCGAAGAACATTTCGTGGCGGCTCGGGTGCTGAACCCACTGTTAGAAAGGGCCTGCGCGTGAGTTGCCTCCGCATCGCCATGGTGGCGCCCGTGGCGCAGGCGGTGCCGCCGACGAAGTCAGGGTCGGTCGAAACCGTGACCGCACTTCTGACCGACGGCCTGGTCGCCCGTGGGCACGAGGTCACCCTGTTCGCCACTTCTCACTCCAAAACCACCGCCACATTACACGCTACCCAAGCGCGTGGATATCACGAAGACCCAACACTCTGGCCCTGGGAACTCTGCGAGCTTTTCAACCTGGCGGCCGCTGTCGAACGGGCGGAATCGTTCGATCTCATTCACTACCAAGCCGAGTACACACCAATTGCACTGGCTTTCTCTCGATTGATATCCACACCATTGCTCCAGACGCTCCACCATGCGCCATCCGCAACCGAAGTACAACTATGGTCCAAGTATCCGGAAGCGCCCTTCGTCGCGGTGTCCAACGCGCAAGCCGCCAGGATGGTCGGGCTCAGGGTTGCGGCCACCATCCATCACGCGATCGATACCGACCAGTTGAGCTTCAAAGCAACCGCCGAGGACTATTTATTGTTTCTAGGACGCTTTACTGAAGGGAAGGGAGTCCTGCAAGCAATTGAGGTAGCCAGCCGCACTGGGCAGCGCCTCGTTTTAGCAGGCGCAGAGAACAATTACTACCGGGAGGTCGTCTCGCCACACATTGACGGAGAAAACGTCGTCTACGCCGGCGAAGTCGGAGGTGCAGAGAAGGGGGCGCTTCTGGGCGGCGCGCGCGCACTGCTCTATCCAATACAGGAAGCTGAACCCTTTGGTCTCGTCTTGATCGAAGCCATGGCCTGTGGGACTCCAGTCGCCGCCCTCGACTGCGGGGCGGTCTCCGAACTCGTTGACAACGGAGTTACCGGCTGCCTCTCCACGTCCCTCGACGCCCTCGTCGCCAGCCTCCCACGCGTCGAGGCGCTTGACCGACCGAGTGTCCGCGCTCAGGCAGTGAAGCGCTTTGGGCCCGACCAAGCGGTCGATGCCCATGTGGAGCTTTACGAGCGACTCATCACCGAAAGCCTGGCACACCATGAACGAACCGCAAGGTGATGCAACGTCGGCGCCACCATCGCTTCTCGCGGTGTTCGCTCATCCCGACGACGAAGCGCTCGCCTCCGGAGGGCTCCTCGCCTGGTGCGCAACGTTGGGCGTTCAGGTGTCGTTACTCTGCCTAACCCACGGAGAGCACGGGCCTGACCAACGCAAGTCCAACTTGCAGAATGCGACTACCCTCGATGTAGTCCGCGCTCGAGAGCTCAGGGAGGCGGCCGGTGTTCTAGGGATCGACGACGTCACACTGTTACACCATGAAGACGGAATGCTGCCGTGGTCAAACACGGAACAGCTCCAAGCGGACATCAGCGAAACAATCGCGCGCACAGCCGCCGACGTGGTGCTCACTTTCGACGAAGATGGGCTGTACTGGCACCCAGATCATATCGCCGCCCATGAGCGAACCACAGCCGCGGTTGCGGCACTGACGGGACCGCCGGCCCTCTATTACGTCACCATCCCCGAAGGTACGATTCGGGCCATAGTTGCGCACGCGGACACCGTAACCCCAAACGTGGACGACAGCGTAACCTCGAGGACTGTCCTCGGAGTGACGAACCCGGACGCCTTCGGCACGCTGGCCCCACGTCCGACACTCGCACTAAACGTAACAAAATTTACCGATCGCAAGCTGCAAGCCATCCGATGTCACCAAAGCCAGCTCGGGAACGATGCCCTGACGTTCCTAACGCCTGAGAGCGCCTCAAAACTACTCGCCACCGAACACTACCGGCGTGCTAATGTCGGTCGACAGGGCGCCACGTTTCTCGATAGTCTCGCTGCGGATTCCAACTAGTCAGAGCGACCGATTGCAAGCTCCTGAGACATGAACGACGCACTGCTCAATCTGCTGCGCTGTCCCTTCTGTGGTACCCGGCTGTCGCTGGTCGACACCGGTGCGACGGTACGAGTAAATGGGCAAATCCGTTCTGGGGTAATCGCGTGTGGGTGCTGCGCCTTCCCAATCGTTTCTGGAATCCCAGTGTTGATTGCCGATGATGTAACTAGACAGGCCGTACGTGCTCTCGAAGCCGGACAACCGGAGGATGCCCTCCTTGGACTCCTAGGACTCCAAGGCGACCGCGTCGAACAGTTCCGGACGCTCTTAGCCACCCCTGAAGGCACCTATCAGTCCGCCTTGAAACTACTCAGCGTAGACGCCGAGGGGACCTACTTTCTCTACCGTTTCTCTGACCCGACATTTCTCGTCGCCGAGGCGATCGTGCGGGCGTTAGCCCCTTACGGCGCCACCCGTAATGGTCCCATTCTCGACCTTTGTGGCGGTTGCGGACACCTAACGAACGTCCTCGCCAGCCTGGCCCCGAACGTTGTCACGCCCGCTCAAACCGTAGTCACCGATCTGTATTTCTGGAAGCTCTGGCTGGCTACTCGGTTCACCGCACCGGGAGCCGCAGCCGTGTGCTGTAACGCCGATGCGCCGCTTCCGTTCGCGCGTGATCTGTTTTCGATGGTAGTGCTAACCGACGCTTTCCCCTATATCTGGCACAAGCGGTTGTGTGCGGACGAAATGGCCCGTGTCAGCCGGTCAGACGGAACCCTGTTACTCCCACATCTCCACAATGTACTCGGCGAAAATTTCTCCGCTGGGAGCACGTTGAGCCCAGCAGACTACCGGGATCTGTTCGTGATGGGCCACACAAGGCTCTTCAGCGACGCCACGTTACTCGACGACTTGCTCGCCAATTCGACGATCGACCTCACGAAACATCGCTCGCCGGAAGAGATTGGCAACGAACCGTCACTGACCCTCGTCGCGTCCTCGCTGTCTCGCACATTCAAGACCCATGCGATTCCAGAGCGTGATGGCGTAGAAGGCGAGCTGATAGTCAATCCGCTCTATAACGTCGAACGCGGGCATGAACGGTCGGTGCTGACCCTAACCTTCCCCACCCCTGAGTATGAAGCCGAATTCGAGGACTGTCGCCGATACCTGCCTGCGTCCGTGACGATCGATGCGGACGTCTCGGGACCCCTTGCACCAGCGATGTTCGGAAGTCAGTACAGCGAGTTGCGACGCCGACGCATACTAGTCGATGCGCCACCGCGGTATCGAGACTAGAACCTAGGTCACTGAAGCGTGAGGCGAGCTGCAACCGGATAGTGGTCCGAGGGATAGCGCCCGCTCTCGTTGTGCAGCACGGTTTCCACAGCGTGGACTGCAATCGGACCACCCACGAGAATCCAATCGACGCGCTCGGTCAGCGCCTCACCGGGCGGACCAAAATCGCCATACGTAGCGATTGGGCCGGTCCGCGTAGTCGCTTCGACCCAAGCGTCCCGCAACCCCCCAGAGGTCATCCTGTGCCATGTATCACTCTCTTCGGCGTTATTGTTGAAATCGCCAAGCACAACGACGGGCGTTCCCGCCGGAAGCGCCGACACCCGTGTCGAGACGAGCGCGGCCGAGTCCAGCTGAGATTGCCCACGGCGCAACGTAAAGTGGGTATTGAAGACGTAGACCTGACGCCCACTCGCGCGGTGGTGGAATCTGGCCCAGGTCACGATGCGTCCACCACCGCGGCGTCGACGGTTGCCAGTACGCGGCACCGGTGGTACATCAGGCGTCGAAGTCAGCCAGAAATTACCCGATTCGACCGGGCTCAATTCACGGTACCGATAAAAAATCGGCGTAGCCTCGCTCAGACCGACCCCACCGTTAAGTCCACGATCGATCCCGAACCAGCGGTACTCGGAAAGCGCTGAATCTAGGAACTCAATTTGCTCGTCGAGCGCTTCCTGCAAGCCCACGACCTGGGGTGAAAATCGTTCGATCGTCTCGACCACCAAGTCCTTCCGATGGGGCCAAGAGTTCTCGCCATCGCGCCCATTCGCGGTACGGATGTTGAAAGTCATCACCTCCAGCGACACCTGCCCCCAGGAAAACCCGGGAGCCATAAGCCCGGTCGCCACGATCATCGAGACGACAGTCACCATTCTCGACATCACACTCCTCCGTCGCCGAACGCATCCAGAAGCACCGGTAGTAACGTGTCCATGCGCGCGACCTTAGGGTGCTGCGGCTCCAGGTCCTCTACGAATCCATGGACCCGCGTCAGTCTGTCCAGCACCTCAGCGCGGCTCGTAATCACGTGGACAGGAACCTCCCAAGATGCCCCTTCCCCACTGACCAACGCGGGCGGCTGGTGATCTCCAACGAGCACTATCACTAAATCGCGATCCGCTCGAAGACGAAGATATCCACCGATATTGGCGAACGCGTAACGGAGCGATTCAACATAACTAGGCCCCAGATTCATCCAGTCGGGCCACGCCGACCACGCTTCGTCAAGCGACTCGCTCTCGTATGGGTAATCACTTAGCATCCGCGCCCAATCCGCCTGGAAGGGTGGCGTCGGCACGAAAGGCGCGTGTGTAGTAATAGTGGCAAAGACAACGAACGCGGAGCGATCCCGACGCGGCGCGATCTCCACTTCGTCGACGCGGGCCAAAGCGTACTGATCATTGACACTCCACCAGCCGAAGGGAGGACCGCGATAGTCTAACCGTTCGTGATCGTAGATTTCTTCAAAGCCATAGAAAGCGCCCTCCGGCCAAGGGACCAACATCCCTGGCATGATGGCTACCGTCCG
>DQEK01000073.1:7519-20836 GCA_003533545.1 Acidobacteriota bacterium
ATGGCTACCGTCCGATAGCCCTGCCGGCCGAACAACTTCACCATCGTGTCCCGTTCCTGGGCCATCAACCGAACGCTCGTGGCCGGGTCGCGAACCTCCGTACCGGTCAGCAAACTAATGTGCGCCAACCACGACTCGCCCCCGAAGGTCGTCGACTCAACGAAGGCCGAAGCGACCCCGCGACCAGTCTCCCTCACGTCGGCTTCGAATTCGGCGCGACTCGCAGCCAGTGGTGTTGCTAATTCCGGCCGGTCCCAACTAACCGCGCCATATGACTCAAGAAAAAACACGAACACATCGGCACCACGCACCCGCGATAGATCGGAGCTGAGTACCGGTGGCGCCCCGAGGTCGCGGACGCCCGCGCCACTCATCTCGTAGATAAGCTCACCCAGTTCGCGTGCGTAAACAGCCGCCACTGGACTCGCTACCCGCGCCGCCCCTGGGACACTCATCCCTAAAGGCTGTGCCACGCTCAATACCAACACCGCTCCGGCCACGCTGCCCAGGACCCACTGCGCTCCACGAACCTTGGTAGCGTCGGCCACCACTCCAAGTGCCCAGCGCGTGATCAGATAGGACATAATCACACCCGCCAGCAACGCTACGGTGGCACTCGCCACAAGCCAAGTGTCAGCCACGGCGGCGAACATCGACCCAACGGCCGGAATGTGCTGCAGATCCCAGTACACATTGACGTCTCTACCGTAGAGGGAGGTCACCGTAACCTCCACGTAGCGACCCACCACAAGCAAGAGCCAGCCCCCGGCGAGCCACCTTAGCGCGGTTCTTGAGGGACCGTCCCAGTGTCGGCGAACTACGATCAGCGCAACGACGCACAGTGCCAACTCGACAGACAATTCTCCACTCGGTCGGACCCCGAGTGTCGGCCAGATACTGGCAAAGGTGAGTGACAGGTTGAGTAATACGAATCCAGCGACACAACGGCCCCATCGCGCGAGCCTGCGCGCCGAGACCAGCACACCCGTTGAGGATCGGCGCTGCATCAGCCTCCGCTATTGGATCGCACCGATGGCACCCGGGCATCGGTAGCGGGCACGAGGCGAGCTGGTCCTCAGGCCACCAACATTGTATCTGGGTCCGCTCCGCCACAGAATGGATGAAGTGATACGAATAGCGGCCACTGACCGGGCACTCGGACTCCTGCGGTCCCTGGCGGTGTACCACGCAATACCGTTCCGACAACGACGACTCCGGCGCCTCTACGCCAGGTTCGTGTCGCCAGGCGATTTAACGTTCGACCTAGGATCACACGTCGGCAATCGTACCCGGGCACTGGCGGCGCTCGGCTGCCACGTGGTGGCCCTGGAGCCGCAACCGGATTTCGCTCGGCTACTCAGGGCTCTCTTTAAGCGATCAGCCACGATCGAGGTCGTCGAGGCAGCTGTGAGTGATCGCATCGGAACGGCCGCTATTTCGGTCAGCGATCGGACACCAACCATGACGACGCTAACAGGTGAGTGGCTGGATGCCAGGACGAAAAACCCGAGTTTCTTTGGGGTGCGTTGGAATCGTTGCATTGACGTGAACGTCACCACACTCGACGCATTAATCGAACGGTTCGGCCGTCCGTCATTTATCAAAATCGACGTCGAGGGAGGAGAACCAGAGGTACTGGCCGGATTGAGTCACCGTGTACCCACCCTGTCATTCGAGTATCTGCCAGACGCACTCGACTACACTCAACGCTGTCTCGCGCGGTTGACAGAACTCGGCCCCTACCGATTTAACTGGTCTCCTGGCGAGTCTTACGAGTTGGTTGCCAACGAATGGCTGACTGAAGAAGCACTGATGAAAGCGCTCGGATCATCCGCCGCCAGACTACAGTCTGGCGATGTCTACGCGCAGTTGACCTCGGGAGCTGCGACCGGCCACTAGCTATTACGCACCTCACCATGGTCGACTTCGATTCCGCGGACATCCGTCGCTACTACGACCGTAACACCGCCGCGTTCGTCGCCTACGGACAGGGCGGCGGGGTCGGTGCGATCCACCGTCCCGTCTGGGGCGAACAGGTTGACAACCCAGACGCCGCGTTCCGTTACGTCGAGGATCGGATACTCGACCATCTACTGACGCTCAGTGGCGATTCAACCCAGTTGCACGTGATTGATCTCGGCTGCGGGGTCGGCGCCAGTCTCTGTTACCTTGCCACCCGTCTTCCGATCCGGGGCACCGGACTCACCCTGAGTCCGGTCCAAGTGCGCCACGCCGAGAGCCGGATCCGAGAGGCAGCACTGGTTGACCGGGTCGTATGTCGCGAAGGAGATTTCTGCACACCCCCTGACGATCTCTCCCCGGCCGATCTGACCTATGCAATCGAGTCGTTCGTCCACGGACCGGATCCAGCCCAATTCTTCGCCACCTGCGCCCGACTCACGCGGTCCAAGGGATTACTTGTCATCTGTGACGATTTCCAGCGCCAGTCAGAAAGCGCCCGGGCAACCCGTGCCCTGGAACAATTCCGACACGGTTGGCACCTCAACACGCTGATCCGAATCAGCGAACTCCATGCGTTCGCGACAGCCGCGGGCTTCGATGCCATCTCGGTCGATGACCTGACACCTCACCTCGCGCTGCATCGTCGGCGAGACCGGATGCTCGCTGCATTCATCGCGCTCTTCGGGTGGTTTCCGCTCGACCGCACCAGATTCGCACACCTCGTGGGGGGAAACGCGTTGCGAACCTGCCTCTTGAATGGCTGGATCGGATACGATCTCGCCGTCTTCCGTCGACGGTGACGGCTCCGCCGTTCAACGGAAACGTCGCGCACTGAGCCACTCGCATCCTGAGAAACCAACGCCGCATGGCCGACGATCCCATCCGTTACTGGCACACAATGACCACCGGAGAGGTGGCCTCACTGCCTCAGTGTGACCCGGTCGTGATCCTACCCGTAGCCGCGATCGAACAGCACGGTCCGCACCTTCCTCTTTCCACCGACCTGGACATCGGCATGGGCCTCATTGCGGCCGCGTTCCGCCTGCTCCCCGAAGAGGTACCAGCTTACGTTCTACCGCCGCAGCCCGTCGGCTCCAGTCGCGAGCACAGCCGTTTCGCTGGCACTTTGAGCCTCGACGCTGAGCTCATCGCTGAAACCGTGTACCAACACGGGACGGCAGTCACGGCCTCAAAAATCCGCAGGCTCATCCTCTTCAATAGTCATGGCGGTAATCAAGGGGCACTCGCGACCGCTGCGCTTCGGCTACGCGAAGAACAGGGCCTACTTGTCGTCACCGCGAGCTACTTTGAGTTTTCTCGTCCGAACGACGTCGACCTACCCGAAAAAGAGTGGCGCCACGGACTGCACGGAGGCGCCATCGAGACCGCGATGATGCTACACCTGCGTCCAGACCTCGTTCGCCAGGAGGCACTGCAGACATTCCCGTCACTGGGACAAGAACTCGAAGGCACTCTGGCCTGTCTCGGGCCAGAAGGCCCACCCAGCTTCGCCTGGCTCGCCGGAGACCTCAACCCGTTGGGCGCAACGGGGGACGCGACATTGGCCACCGCCGACATCGGCGCACGTCTAGTGACACACTATGGACAGGTTCTTGCGGACGTCGTCCAGGACGCACGACGGTTCCCGATCGACCGGTTGGTATAAGACTACTTACCGCGTATGGGGCTCGACAACATGTCACTCAACCAGTGTCCCGCGCGGTCGACCTTCGCCTTGACGTAAGGCAGGTTGTGACGGTTCAGCGTGCCGTACAGCGGCTGGCGGTCCGCGACGTCGATACCACCGATCTGAAGGGCACGCACCTTTTCCGGATTGTTGGTCAATAGCTGAATCCGCGTAACCTGGAGATGGTTCAGCATCCCCACCGCGGCGTCATAACGACGCTCGTCAGCTCCAAAACCCAGAGCGCAGTCCGCATCGACGGTGTCGAGTCCTTCCTGCTGGAGGGTGTAGGCACGAAGCTTATTGCCTAGACCGATGCTACGCCCCTCCTGTGCAAGATATAACAGGACGCCTCCGCCACGAGCGGCGAAGACCCGTAGGCTCCCTCGGAGCTGCTGCCCGCAATCGCACCGGAGGCTACCGAACAAATCACCGGTCAAGCAGGCCGAATGCAGACGCACAGGCACTGGGTTCGGCCACTGTTCGCGCGCGCCGACAAGGACAGCGACATGCTCCAAAATCCCGTTCGCCTCGCGAAAACAGACAAACCTGGCATCCTCGGCCTCTTCAAGCGGAACCGGACCGTCGCTGACGTAAGTGACCTCGACCCGAACGTCTCCAGCCAGCGCTTGGATCTGATCGGTCGACACAGTCAACACGGACCCATCAGCCAGAGCATCTCGATGCCCACCGGCTGCATCGACAGGTACACTGACAATCGCTGGTAGCAGCTGACCAACCCGGGTTAGGGTCAACCCTCCGATCTCGGACGTCGAGGCCGCCCGCATATCGAGTCTATCCCGACTCAACTCCTTGACCCCACTCGACAGCCGCCAAAGCTCCTCAGGATTCGTATCCCCTTGCATTTCCAAGCTAACGTCACCCGTATGGCGGCCAGTAGCTCGGTCAGGGAGCTGCCCCAGCGGTGGAGCCGGGGTCAACCCCATCGCATGGGCACGGTGGTGAGTGATTGCCAGACGCACTCGGTAACGCCCCGCCCCCCGCAGCAAGTCGAGCGTCCGATGGGTCAGACCTTCGACCGCAGCTAGCAGCACCGCGCCCTCGGACGCCTCTTTCGAAGTGACCTGGAGAAGACGTCCCCGCCGAAGGTCGAACAGACCGCGCTCCGCCTCGTACATTTTTCTCCTTCCCCCGCACTCGCCCCAGCGCCACAGACACGATAGGGTTAGTGTTGACGGAGCCAACACGTGCCGACCCCAATGAGCGAAGCCGACGCATGGGCCCTGATTGAAGCGGTACCGGCTGCACTCGCCGCCAACAAGCCCCCGACTCGAGTGCATCATAATGCAAGGAGGGACTGTTGGCTGCAACTTGAAGCCTCCGGAAAGTGGACCGCCTCCGGTCCGGTCGGAACTCAGGCCAAGGACCTACTGGACCTGTACCTGCCTATCCAAACCTCGCCTCAGCTGGTAATCGGCCAGATCGCACAAAGCGTCGACGGACGCATCGCCACCGAGCAGGGGCATTCCCACTACATCACCGGCCAAGACGATATCCTCCGGCTCCACCGATTGCGCGCCCTAGTCGACGCCGTCGTCGTGGGTGCCAGCACCGCGAGCGCTGACAACCCCCGCCTCACGGTCCGGAAGGTCGAGGGAACAAATCCGACGCGAGTCGTATTGGATCCCGACGGTCGGCTTTCGCCTCATCTCGCGGCCTTCGTCGACGACTCAGCCCGCACCATCGTCATTCGCGGTCAGTCTTCCGCTGCGGCGCCACCAACCGGAATTGAGGAGATCCGGCTTCCCGTGACCGCCGCAGTCCCCCCCGAAACACACCGTGGATTCGCGCCGACGGAGGTAGTCGAAGCCCTCCGAATGCGGGGCCTAAAACGCCTCCTCGTCGAGGGCGGCGGCATCACGGTCTCACGATTTTTACAGGCCGGCGCGCTCACGCGGCTCCACGTCGCAGTGGCACCGATGCTACTCGGCTCTGGCCGGCACGGTCTGACTCTTCCCCCTATCTCGAACCTAGCTCGTGCCCTTCGCCCTCCCTGTAGCCACTACCAGTTGGGCAATGATGTCTTGTTCGACTTTGACCTCACCTAAGGCGAGGAAACTAGATCACCACACTCTCGTGTGAGCAGCAGTTCCAGAGCGGCACCGAAAAATGACTCCTAGGCGAGCGAACAGAACGGAACGGTCGAAAAAAACAACGCTACCTAAAATCTTGCAGTCAACTAGCGCTTGAGCAGTAAAACGAAAGCACCTGGCAGACTGCATAGCAGCACGATCAGCCCATAGGCGAGCGACACCGCAACACCGTCGGACGCCGTCAGGCCGACCGCACCCCACAACACTGCAGCGGCGCTCTCACGAAGTCCCCATCCGGCAACAGTTACCGGGATCAACATCGTCATCAACACAGGAGCCACCAATGGAAGCAGAACAAGCGTTGGGATTTCCATGCCGATGGCTCGGGATGCCACGAGATAAGTAGCGAGGTACGTGGCCACGACGAAGATAGCGCTCGCCAACTGCAGAATGAGAACCCTGCCGGAGTAGTGAGACATGGACACCTCAGTCAACGTCCGACCTAACCGAGACCCGCCTGACGATCGGCGCCGTTTCCATGCGACGAACGCTACAGCAACCACGGTAGTCACTAACCCGGCTATCAAAAATGTCGGGCTAGGCAGCCGGTCAAGCACCACTGGCAACGCTAGTAACGACACCACAGCCAACACCACCATTACCATCTGGGCAGAGAGTCGCTCGAACACAACAGCCCGCACCGCCGGTCCACTCTGCTCAGACTCCCCATGCTGGGTACGGGCATGTCTCCAGGCCCGTGACACGTCTCCCATGACGCCACCAGGTAACACTTGATTCAAGAAAATCGATAGGTAGTACTCACGCCAGGCCACCGGGAACGCTAATTCAACGCCTAGGTGACTGGCCGTAAACCGCCACCGCCACGCCAGCACCGCAATTTGAACGAAAGAGATCAACACTGCCAGCAAGACCCAACCCGGCCGCATCCGAACGAGCGGCCCCACTACATCGGTTGGATTGAACCACCAGGCTAGACCCAGCATGAATCCAAGACTCACTCCCAGACGGAGCACAGTAGAGCGCATGCTCATGCCGAATCGCGTGGAAGTGCAAGCAAATCGTCGTGCCCGACGGTCAGCATAAATCGTCGTTCGGAGACGACCTCTGAACGTCGATCGGCCCACGCCGAAATCCGGTCAGACTCCTGCGGAAGTATTTCCTTAGCTGCCTCCGCCCACCCCTTGACCAGACGGTGGACAAGAGCCGCATCATCCACACCCAGACGCCAACTGCTCTGGGAGAGGTAGCACTGGTATCCCACTCGCTCGAAGGCACGCAGCGCCGCCGCCGCCGCGTCCGGACCCAACGATGGCCCCAACCCCTTGTCGCCCACTTGGTGGATACTCAGCGCGTTCCAGACCATTCGGTCGTCTGGATCTTCAACCTCAGCGCCAGGCCCGTTGTCAGCAGACCACGTGACCTCACCGTTGTAGTTCAACGCGAAGAGCGCGGCGCAACCTGCTTCAACGCACACGGCCACCAACCGGTCCAACCACGTAGCTGACACTAGATCGAGCAGCGCCGATGCAGTCACGAGGTCCGCTCGTTCGACCGCCCGTAGTCCCTCGCTCCCAATGTCACCCGGCACCACAGCCAATTCACAAGATGGCACGTTCACCTTCAGGTTGCCGACGGTCTGCAAATGCGCAGGATCGTGATCAACCAGGGTCCACCGCTGAGGAGAGGGCAATCGGGTAGCCAAATAACGCACATTTGAGCCGGTACCACTACCAAGATCAACCACTCTCGTCCACTCACCCCGCTTCCACGCAGCAACTAGCGGATCAATCAATTCCATGGCCCGTGACCGGTGGTCGACAGGCTCTCGCAGCGCGAGCCAATCAGCGTCAAACGTCTCCATCTGGGGTCAACTCACGCGTTGCATCGGCGAATCGCTCAGCCGCTTCGTGCCAACTCGGAAGCGTCAGGGCGCAGCGACGGGCCTCGGCGGCCATCGCGGCGCGCTGTACCGGACCTGCCGGCTCAGTCAGGAGCCCGCGCAGCGCACGCCCCAACGCCGGCACATCACCAGGGGGCACGAGCACTCGCGCACCAGGCGGCACGGTGAACGGGATCGCTCCCCCGGTAGTACTCACGATCCCCAACCCTCGCGCCAGCGCCTCGCTAAACGCCATACCGTAACCCTCGTAGTGCGACGGAAGAACGAACAGCGAGGCGCCATCATAGAAAGCCCCAAGCTCCTCTGGTCCACACGCACCGGCCAACCGAACCCGTTCCCGAAGGTCACAATCGTCGATCAGTTGTCTTACCGACGTCGCGTACACAGGTGCCAAATCGAGACTGCCCACACAGAGACAGTGCCACGCAAGGTCATCCTGATCCGCCAACGCCCTTACCAGGTCAGCCTGCGCCTTGCGCGGCGTGACCGCGCCCACGCAAAGCACACACGGTGGATCGCCGGACGCCGGACCAGCGGCTTGAGGTGCGGGGTCGGTCCCCGGGTGCACGACACGGATGCGGTCAGCGTCGACACCGTACGACTCAAGACGCTTGGCTGTAAACTCACTGGTCACCACCACGCCCGCGCACGCCCCCAACGCTTCGCGCTCAAGGCGCTCAAACCGTAGTCTGCGTTCAGCGTCGATTCCTGTCTCGTCGGCAAGCGGGTGGTGCACTAGCGAAAGGAGTCTCAGACGCGCCTGCTCGGCCCTGAGCGGTCCCGGGAGGGTTCCCATCGCCAGGCCATCTATGAGAACGCGGTCACCGGCCGGGCAGCCAGCCAGTGTCGCAACCATACTCTTTCGAGCGATAACGTCCGCCTCTGGGAACGTTCCCTCAAGCGAATGGACAACTACTCTCCACCCCAGCTTCCGCAGTCCCTGGACCACCCGCTCGTCATAGATGTAGCCGCCCGTCCGCTGGTCGATCGGCCCAGGCACCACAACATGAAGGTCGGCGCTCACACCTCCCCTTCATAGCTGCCCCACGCAACGTGAGATTCGTGCAAAGTCACGCAGATGGTGTGAACTCCCCGCGCAGCATCGCCCAGTGCCCCGCTTCGTGTCGCCTCCGAAAGACGATCAAAAATAACCTTGGCAAGGAACTCGGTGGTGGTGTTCTGGTCAGCAAAAGCGGGTTCGTCGTCGAGATTTCGATATGACAACTCTTCCAGCAGCGCCTTAAGCGTGTTCCCCGCTCGACCGATGTCAACCACCAGCCCATCGGCGTCGAGTTCGGCTCTTCGAAAGGTCGCGTCAACGACGTAGGTAGCACCGTGCAACCGCTGCGCAGGCCCAAACGCTTCGCCCTGGAAACTGTGAGCGATCATAAAGTGATCCCGAACATTCAGGCTGTACACGATTCCCTCCAAACAACCGGTTCTGACCTCTGATGTCAGCCGGCCACACACGCTAGTACCGGATGCGATGACACAACGTGTTACCGGGGTCCCGACTTAGAGCTGACATGACTGTCGGGAGTTCTTCGAAGCGACTCTCGCCCGTGATGAGAAGGTCGAGGCGCGGATCTCGCAGAAACCCGAGGGCTAGTGTCAGTCGGCGGGTCAGGTTCCAGCGAGCCGAACGCGAGGGTGGAATCCTCCCCACCTGACTGCTCCGTAACGTGAGTCGCCGCGAATGAAACGCCTCTCCCAACGGCAAAGACACCGGGCACGACCCGTACCAACTGGCCTCAACGATGGTCGCTTCCGTTCCCGCCACGTCGAGTGCCGCCACCAACCCGTCTGGATCCCCACTGGCGTGGACGACCAAGTCGGCATTAGCCCCAACAGGCGGGCCCTCGCTGAACGCCACGCCGAGCCCGGCCGCCACGGCCGCCCGAGCCGGGTTGATGTCGACCAGGACAAGGTCGACACCGACAATCCGATTGCACAGCCAAGCCACGAGCAATCCGACAACCCCGCCGCCGATCACGACGATCCGGTCCCCAACCGCCGGGCTCGCATCCCACACTACATTCACGGCGGTCTCCATGTTGGCCGCCAGTACCGCCCTCTCTGGCGGCACATCGGTAGGCAACGGGACGACGGCAGCACTGGGCACGCAATACCGGTCTTGGTGAGGAAACAGACAAAACACGGACCGCCCTTCCCACTCTTTCGGCCCAGCGTCCACAACACCCACGCTGGCGTAGCCGTATTTCAGTGGTCCAGGAAACTCTCCCTCTTGGAAAGGCGCACGCATCGCCTCGTATTGCGACGGTGGCACCTTGCCTTCAAATACCAGAGTCTCAGTGCCCCGGCTGATACTCGAATAGCAAGCGGCCACCCGCACCTCGTCTAACTGAGGCGACGCGAGAGCGGCCCGCACGATCTCGCCATGCCCGGGAGACCGGATCCAGAATTGCTGAGCGGTGATAGGCTCGGACATAGACAAACCGGCGTTGTGAACCTCAATCAATGAACACAACCACGCGTCACGCCCCCAAGCCTCGCTCGGCATCGCCGATGCGTCAGGCGTGCCTGGAGGTCTGCGCCGGAGCAATCCTGATGCTTGCGGTCAGCGCAGGCGTCGCCTGGTGGTTCACACTCCCTGCAATATATCTCTTCCGAGCCGTTGCACTCTACGGTCTAGTCTCCGCACTCGTCCTCCGCCATCTCCCGTTACCGATGCCTGGCACTGGGCTCGGCCCCGCCAACAGGGTCACACTTGGTCGAGCCACGCTAGTAATTGCGCTAGCGGCACTCGTTCCGCAACCTCAAGTTGGTATCAACGGCGGCGACTGGTTCATCATCGGACTCGCGACCGTCGCGCTCTGCCTCGACGGCGTCGATGGTTGGCTCGCACGGCGGACCGGTAACACTACCAGGTTCGGCGCCCGTTTCGACATGGAGCTCGACTCGTTACTCATGCTTGTGCTGGCCGCGCTGGTCTGGAGAAGCGGCAAGGTTCCCCTCTGGGTAATCGGACTGGGGCTACCCCGTTATGTGTTCTTTGCCGCTGGCTGGTGCTGGGCATGGCTCAGGAACCCATTGCCGGAGCGGCTTCGTCGGAAGATGGGCTGCGTGGTCCAGGGCATTACGTTGCTCGTTTGCCTAGGCCCTATCGTGCCCGAGCACCTCGCGGCCGCAGCAGCTGGCTCGACTTTCGTCCTCCTCTTGACCTCGTTCGCCGCGGATGTCGTCTGGTTGTTCCGTCGCGCCGATCCATCACGCGGGTGACCATTTTGAGCGGCCTACAACCGCTGGTCCCGTTGCACCCAGGACACGGGCGATAGATTTGTGCTTGAATACCGTCTGGCGGATTCATGACCCTGCGTCCCGTTTTCAGCCAGGAGGTCTCGATGCGACGACTGAAGCTCACGCTCGGCGCGCTGATGCTGACTCTGTTCCCTCTCAACACCAGCGAAGCTCAGACCGAGGGGACCTATATCACTACGTCAGACGTCACCGCCACCGAGGACGCTGCCGCCGCCCGATTGGCAGAGAGCGGCCGTACGATCAGCGACATCATGATTCGCCATGTCGATGTTGGCGACGAGCAGCTGGGGGTCGCCGTTGTGCAGCGCACCAAGCGCGAGCGAGGTGGACCGTTGCGTGGCATTGCCCACGTGAGGCTGGACGAAATCTACTACGTGCTCTCCGGCGAGGGAACGATGGTCACCGGCGGCCCGATCACCGAGACGTCGCTGTCAGAGGGGGGCATGCTCGGACCGATGCAGAGCGGGCTGATGCAGGGAGGCGCATCGCAGCGAATGGGCCCCGGCGACATCGCGATCATCCCCAAGGGCGTGCCCCACTCGTGGAGCGAAATCACGAGCGACACCATCAGCTACCTCGTGTTCCGCACAGACCCGGACAAGGTGATGGACCCGAAGTAGACTTACTCCCGTGCGGCAGCGGCAACCGGCGGCGCAGACCCACCAAGGAACAACCGCTCGCCGTCGGTAAGCAGGAAGTTTCGGCCGACCCCCTTAGGGGTCCCATCCTTTGCGTAATAACCCTCGACGGTGAGTTCAATCCCTATTTCCAGGGTGTTCTTTGTAACTCCGTTCCGGATGAGCTCGTTCGGGCTTCCGCCTTCAATCATCCAGGTAACCGTCGAGCCAGCATCGTCCTCGATGTCCATGTGAAACCACGAATGCGGATTGATCATCTCCCACTTGACTAACGTGCCGGTCAGCGTCAGTGGTTTGTCGACGTCAAACTCGGCCGAGAATGCATGGTGCGCTGACACGGACGCCGCGGCCAGCAGCCCCCCAATTGCGACGGCAGCACAGGCGAGTTTCGTACCCATCAACGTATCCTCCCAATAACTATTGCGGTTGCTTGCGAAGATGGCCGTAAATCAGGTCTTCAACAAACTCTACACACCGAAATTCGAGCAACTGCGCGTTTGGCTCCACGCGCCGGTAGAGTGGCATGCTCATGGTCCAGGGTTCGGTATAGACATTCGGGTCTTCAAGCGTAACCTCGTACCAAAGGGTCTCCGGGCTCCGCCGTGTTATACGCTCTACCACGTGCAGAGCTTCCGAATGGAAATTTCCGGACTGGTCCAACCAGGTCATGCCGTTGAACCCAGTCGTGTCTATGACCAGCGTGTCCCCCTCCCAGCTTCCGTTCGACCATCCCATCCAGCTATCGGCCGGCGCTGGCATCTGGTCCGCCATGTACACCGTGCGGACCGCTCCCGCAAACTCGTGCAGAATCATGATGTGCTCCTGACTTTGCACAATCTGGAACGGAAACGGCATGTACATACCGCGCGGCACACCCGGAAGGTAACACTTAACCGCTGGGTCCAGCGCGAGCCGGTCGGCCCGGTTTTCGTTCCTCCGCGCAAGCGCCTCTGAGGAATAGGGGATCGCGCCCCGATCGACGACGCCCAGTCCTCCGGGCACGGCCGACAACGCCCCGAGCTCCCGTGACACGCTCGGCGCCGCCCCGTGCGGCTCGACGTCCCAGTGCGCGGTATTGAGTGCCTGCCAGATGCCGTTCAAATCCGGGTTCCCGTCCGGACCCCGTGGAGGGCGATAGTCGAGCGACTGGGCCTCAACGGACAGGGCCAGGCCATACGTAAGGACGAGGGTGATGAAGGTCAACCGCATCTGCATTTCCACACCCCGAGCGCTCAGTCGCGTCCCTGCTTCGCCGCTCCCTGTTCTTCTTCGAGACGCGCACCCACGAGGGTGTTGTACAGCCCGTAGTTGCCCTCGTGGCATGCAAACTCGAACAGCGGACCGCGGGTTCGGCTCATCGGCATCTCGGCCGTCCAGGGCCGGTCCCAGGTGCCCGGGTCGTCAACCGTAAACTCATAGGCGATGGTGTCCTCCGCCACCCGCGTGAACCGCTCAAGCACAGTCATCTGCTCGCTCGACCCACGAAACGGATTTTTGGCGTTGAAGTTGGATGTTTCCACCACCAACGTCTCGCCTTCCCAGCGTCCACGTGACAGACCAATCCATTGCCGCGTACCTGTCGGAGGGGGCTCCCGGCCATCCAGTGGAATTACCCTGGCATCGTGGATCATTTCGGCCAGAATCATCACGTAGCCGGGCGCTTGTACGATCTGATAGTTACTGTTGTAACCCGTATTCATCAGCGGAGGACCGACACCCGCCATGATGATGCAACGGTCGTCGAGTTGATTGCTCTCAGCGGAGTCCCAGCGCCCCCCA
>DQEK01000390.1:0-3280 GCA_003533545.1 Acidobacteriota bacterium
TTTCGATTTCCGAATCTCCCAGGCCGAAGGTCGGCTCACTAAACAGCAACCCGGCCACCCAGCGGGCAGTTTCTCGGAAATCAAAACTCGTGGCTCGCCGGACGTTCAGCACATGGACAGCTCGTTCCAGCGCCGCCGTCTTAATAAGTCTTGTCGTTGAACAACCCAGTTCCTTAGCTGCATCCGCCACATGTTCCCGCTGTTCCTTCGTCAGACGAATACTAAGGGTAATCTCCGCCGGCTCTTCCGGCTTCTCGCGTTTCTTAGCCATAGACTCCACCAACCACAAAAGAAATCATTACATTCTTTTGCTTTCTTACAACAAATATACTACTTCAATGATTTCTCAGTGGTCAATTATCGTCTGCCTGAAACCCTCCAGCAGTTTTTGGATCTAGTGCTCCAGCCGCGCTCGCCGCCGGTGTTCCGGCGTCCACCCGTCCGGAAAACGTCTGCATGCCCGGAAAAGGCGTCTGACAAATCACGACCTCTCAACTACGTGACCGCTCGCGGCGGGGCGCCTTCAAAATCCACTGCGGCGAACCCCGTCGTGTAGACTGCCTCCCTGGCATCCGATCCCACGCCGCCGAAAGAAATCCTGCCTTGTCCCCTGCCGTCATCGCGACCGTGCTCACCGTCATTGCGATCGTGATCTCGCTATTTCTTCGTCACAAGAAAGAGAGAACCGCGCAGTTTAAGCAGATTGCCGATCGAATGGGATTTCTTTTCTACCCAAAGGGCGACGCTGCCCTCCTGGAAAACTTGGCCGGTCTTCATTTGTTCTCGCAAGGTCATTCCAAGAAGGTTAGTAACCTGCTGCGCGGAGTCTCAGGACAGCGTGGAGTCACCGCCCAGGTTGAAGTGGGGATATTTGCATATCGGTATGTGACCGGCGGCGGGCAACACAGCACGACCGTTACACAAACCGTGATCGCTTTTCGTTCCCCACAGCTGCACCTTCCCCAGTTCGCCCTGCGGCCCGAGAATCTCTTTCACAGAATTGGCGCCGCCTTTGGTTATCAAAGCATCGACTTCGACGCCCACCCGAAATTCTCGAAAAAGTATCTCCTTCGGGGAAACGACGAACAGAAGGTTCGCGAGGTCTTTACCCACGACCTTCTAACCTTTTTTGAGACTGAAGAGGGACTAAGCGTAGAGGCTAACGGCGATCGCTTGATCTTCTATCGAGGCGGAAAGCGCATCAGGCCAGAAGACGTCGGCCCCTTCATGGAAGAAGGACTTCGGGTATTGCGACTATTCAAGCGGTAACACACGGAGGGCGGGGTTCCAGAGGCGAGGTCCCCGGCAGGCGGCACGGAAAGAATTGTGTCGTTAGGTTCCTTTTTGCCACACAACCAATCGACTTCCCAAGGAATCGACGAGCGGATAAGACTCCAACAAACGAAACCCGTGCTTCTCTGGCTCTTCTTCCGAACCATCTCCCGGACCCTTGAACAAGAAAAGCCGTCCCGCCTCTGCCACGAGCAGGCGGAGCGCCGCCAGCCCAGACGCTGTCAAACGCACCGCGCGCACGGTAACCACGTGCGCGCCGCCAGCAAGTTCTAGTCGCTGTGACAACGCCTCGTACCGACCTGTTTCCACCCGGGTCTCTTGCAATCTCACCCGACGAATCACCTCCCGAAGGAACGCAGCCTTCTTCGCCCGTGATTCAATCATCCGCAGCGTTAGTTCCGGCCGGACCAGTTTCATCGGCACCGCCGGTGACCCACCCCCTGACCCGATATCGGTCATGCTCCGAGCATGCTCCGGTACCCGAACGGCAGCAGCCAAAGGTTCGACCACTAACCGGTCCAACCCGCGGTTATCGTGTCCCAATCCCGTAAGGTTCATTCGTTGGTTCCAGCGCTCAAGCAGGTCAACGTAGACGCCAAGTTGCTGTAGCGCTTCCTCCGTCACCTCGAGCCCAGCAGTGGCCACACGATCCCGCAGGCGGTCTACGACAGCAGAAGTTATCATTTGCCCCGCATTTTTTATCCGACTCCGACGCCATGCGGTGCCTGTCCAGGCCACCTCTTTACATATGCGCCAATTATCGCCACCGCGGCAGGGGTCACCCCGGGCACCCGTCCAGCCTGACCGAGCGTCTCGGGACAGACCTCGCTCAATCGCTGTACCACCTCACGCGACAATCCCGGCACCTCGTCATAAGAAAACCCACCCGGGATCCGACGACGTTGGTCGCGGCTGCTTCGCGCAACCGTTGCCTCTTGCCGACGTAGATAGCCTTCGTACTTCACGACCGTTTCTACGCTCGCCAATTCCAGCGCTGCAACTTCGCCACCGTCGTCGACATCGACTACCCCGCGAGACGACAGGTCGGCAAGCGATACACCAGGACGGCGCAGCATTCGGGTCAACGGAATCGTTCGTCCTTCCTCACGCACGCGCCCCTCATACACCCGGCGAACGTTGTCTTTGAACCGCTTCCGCCTCGCCTCAAAACGACTCCAGCGGTCGTCGTCAACCAAACCAACCTCTCGACCTTTCGCTGTCAACCGCAGGTCTGCATTGTCGATTCTAAGAAGCAGCCGATGCTCCGCCCGCGACGTGAACATCCGATAAGGCTCAAGACAGCCCTGGGTCGTGAGGTCATCCACAAGCACCCCAATGTACGCCTCCTCGCGACCCAGTACCCATGCCTCACGTCCTTGGACTGACCTCGCTGCATTCACCCCTGCCACCAAACCCTGTCCCGCCGCCTCTTCATATCCAGACGTCCCGTTCACCTGCCCGGCAAGATACAGCCCAGGAACCTCTCGTGCCTCCAGCGTTTGCCGAAGCTCCGTTGGCTGAATGAAATCGTACTCAACCGCATACCCTGGCCGTAGCATCCTGGCGTCTTCCAACCCTGGAAGCGCCTGAATCACCGCTTCTTGGACGTCCGCCGGCAAACACATCGAACATCCGCTTACATAGATCTCCGGGACATCCACGCCCTCTGGTTCCAGAAATACCTGGTGCCGGTCCCGTTCCGGAAAGCGCATGACCTTGTCTTCAAGAGAGGGGCAGTATCGAGGACCGATGCCCGTCACCTGACCGTTGTAGAGCGGCGACCTGTCCCTGTTTGTCCGTACCAAGTCGTGCACACGCTCGTTCGTGTACACGATATGGCAGGCAACTTGCGGGCGCTCAAGCATACCGCTCATGAAAGAGAACGGCACAGGTGGTACGTCTCCCGACTCGACGCCAAAACGGTCGAAGTCGATGCTCGCCCGGTGAAGACGCGGGGGGGTTCCCGTCTTCAAACGCCCCCACACCA
>DQEK01000390.1:3563-4973 GCA_003533545.1 Acidobacteriota bacterium
CTCGGTGCCCAGACGGCCGGACCACGACTCCGGTTCAGCAGCTTGAACTGGATCGCAGTAGCGTCAATCGCGCGTCCCATTACTCCGCCCAGCGCGTCGATCTCTCGTACCAGGTGTCCCTTAGCCGTCCCCCCAATCGCCGGGTTGCACGGCATGNNTGTTCCTCCCCGACATGGATTACCCCGTTCAAAAACGTCCCCGTTGTCACCACCACCGAGCGGCACGGGAAGCTACTTCCATCTTCTAAATCAACACCGACAACCCGGCTGCCCACTACCCGAACGGCACCGATTCGGCCGATGATCCACGTGATATTCGACTCAGCCTCCAGGTGCCTTCGCACCCACTCACCGTAGCGGCGCTTGTCCGCCTGCGCTCTCGGTGCCCAGACGGCCGGACCTCGACTCCGGTTCAGCAGTTTGAACTGGATCGCGGTCGCATCAATCGCGCGCCCCATTACTCCTCCCAGCGCGTCGATCTCTCGAACTAGATGTCCCTTCGCCGTCCCTCCAATCGCCGGGTTGCACGGCATGTGGGCCACGGTCTCCCGCGACAGCGTGCACAACCCCACGCGACACCCCAACCTCGCGGCCGCGTGCGCTGCCTCGACTCCGGCGTGTCCCGCCCCAACCACGATTACATCGAAATCGCTAACCATCCCGGCCGGCCTCACTTGAGGTTCGTTCCCCCTTTAGACCCACAAGCGTCTCACTATTTCCCGATACAAAAGCGTTCAAAGATGTGCCGCAGCATGTCGTCCGTGGTTTTCGAGCCGGTCATCTCTTCGAGCGCCGATCGTGCCCGTTGCAAGTCTGATAGCACGAATTCTTCGGACACACCTGCGGTCGCTGCTTCGGCCGCGGCTCCGATCGCATCCCGCGCACGCTCAAGCAACTCAATGTGTCGCAGGTTGGCAACGGCCGGCGTATCTCGCGCCACTTTCGCGCCCAACAGCAGTCTTCGCAACACGTCTCGCAGTCGATCCAGTCCCTCGCCCGTACGAGCAGAGACCTCAACCATTGGGACATCCGGCTCAAGGGAAAGCGTTTCGGCCTCCCATGCTGGCGACTGGTCCATTTTGTTCACCGCAACCATCCGAGACTCCGTCGACGTCTCTTCCAGCACGACTCGGTCTTGTTGGTCGAGTGCCTCGGAGCGGTCAACCACGACAATCACTGCGGCGGCGATAGCTGCCGCTCGCCGAGCTCGTGACACACCTTCGATCTCGACTGGGTCTCCGGGGACTCGAATGCCCGCCGAATCGACCAAGGTGACCGGCACCCCATCAAGGTCCATCACGTCCGTTACCAAGTCCCTAGTCGTTCCGGCCACCGGGGTCACGATAGCCCGAGACGACCCGAGTAACGCATTGAAAATACTTGACTTCCCGACGTTCGGTTTTCCCAGAAT
>DQEK01000328.1 GCA_003533545.1 Acidobacteriota bacterium
TAGCGGGTGCGTTCAACCACCCTAGATAGAGTATTGTGAAGCTAGAGGTCAAGTCACCACCACTTCGACGGAATTGGCCAGCGGCCTCCGCACGTTGCCTTCAAGGCGAAATCAGACCCGAGACTCAGTCAGAACCTCATGGCTGCGTGGCGGGTGATCGCGTGCCGCGGCTTAGACTGAGCGCTCCCAGGCCGTGTTGCCTTCCACCGCGTGCTTTAGATAGTTTCTTTCATTAAGAACAAACGACCGCGTGGATTGAGGTTTTCGCAGGTGCCCTCCGGCTGGATATGGCGACTCTGCGGGTCGGTTGGACGGGCGATATCAACGCCCCCTCGATGCCAACGCCCCCTCATGGAGCAGCACTCTTATGGACCCGTTTGAAAACCGAGCTACGACATTTGAAGAGGGCGACGCGACCAGGGATCTTGGTCAATTCCAAGCATCCCTACCGAAGGATCCCACGCCCAAGAATTTCAAAATCCTGCTCGCCTACCCCAATCACATGATGGTCAACCTACTCCCAACGAACATTGGGATCTTGACGGCATGTCTGCGACAGAACGGGTTCGACGTCGAGCTTTTCGACACGACTTTCTATCGTACGTCAGAGCGCGCTCCTGACGAAATCCGAGTTGAGAACCTTCAACTGAGAAAATTCAGTCTCGAAGATTTCGGGGTCACGTACAAGCCCGGCCACTACCTCGACGATTTCAGAAAGAAGGTCGAGGAGTGTCAGCCGGACTTGATCGGCTACTCGGTCGTTGAGGATACATGGCCGCAGGCCGTCGCGATGATGGAGGCGGTCCGTGACAAGGAAGTGCCCACCATCGTTGGTGGAGTTTTTGCGACGCTCGCTCCGGACGTAGTGGCCGCGCACGACTGCGTGGACATCACCTGTCTCGGCGAGGGTGAACGCGCGCTGATCGAGCTATGTTATCGGATGTGGCGGGGGGAAGATCACTCGGACATCAGCAACCTGTGGGTTAATCGCAACGGCAGCCTCGTGAAGAACAGCTTGGGTCCGCCGATGCCCTTGGACGACGTTCCGTTCGCGGACTGGACGCTCTTCGAGAAGGAGCGCTTCTTCCGGCCCATGCAGGGCAAAATCTTCCGGATGGTACCAGTGGAGACGGATCGCGGATGTCCCTACACGTGTCGGTTTTGTGAAGCCCCATCGCTAGTTAGCAAGTACAGGGCCGAAACAGGCCTCCACTACTTCCGGAGAAAGAGTTGGGAGTTGGTCGAGCAGGAGCTGCTTCACTACATCGAGGCGTACGGCGCGGAGTACATCTATTTCAACGCCGAAACCTTCTTGGCCATGAGTAATGCGGAGTTCGACCAGTTCATCGAGATCTACTCGAAAATCAAGCTTCCCTTCTGGATGCAAACTAGGGTCGAGACCTTGTCGGAGGATCGCGTCCGGCGTCTCGAGGAAGTGAATTGCAACAGAATTTCGATAGGGTTGGAGCACGGGAACGAGGAATTCAGGAAAAAAATTGTTGGGAAAGGCTTCTCCAACCAATCCATTCTCGACGTCTTCAAGATTCTCGACAAATGCTCAATCCCGGTCACGATCAATAATATTCTGGGATTTCCCGATGAGACCAGAGAACTCATTTTTGACACCATAGAACTCAACCGAGAACTCGCCACAGATTCGATCAACGCGTTCTACTTCATGCCCTATCGTGGGACCGCTATGAGGGCCGAATGCGAGAAAAAGGGCTACATAACGAACGAATCACAGACCAAGGGTCTGATGACCGGGCCAATCATGAAAATGCCCCAATTGGCCAACGACGAACTCCTTGGATTGGTCCGCACCTTCAGTCTTTACGTGAGATTCCCCAAGGAAGAATGGCCGGATATTAGGATCGCAGAGCGATTTGACGAAGAGGGAGACGCCAAGTTTGCTGAGTTGTCGAAGCGCTATTACGAACGCTTCTTCGACCACGACTTCAAGAGCACCAAGAAGGCCTGCTTCTCCACCAGTGTTTATGGGGGTCCCCTCAAGAAGGTGTCCGAAGACATCGTTCCCGCCTGAAGTAGCCGTGACCCGGAGCGACACCGGCACGCTAGCGGCGCTCCGCCGCTCGGGTTCCGACGAGCGACCTCGCTTCACTGCGATACGCCCCAGAAGCCAAGCCGCATGAAGACACGGGTTTCCGTACGTGAAGGGAACACCGGTATCCTGTACCTCACCTACGAAGATGGAAACCAGGAGCGGTTTGTCCCGAGTTATGATTTGGGAGGGGCCCGTCGCTTGCTCCTTACGTGTCAGGACTTGCAGGACGCGACGGGCTCGCGCCTGAAGGACAACTACTGGCGCGAAGGTATCAACTGGCTGCCGACGGTAGTCAACTTCCTTCACGCCCAAAGTTTTGCCAACTACGTGAGATACCAACCGTTACTCGAGCAAATCATCGATGGTGAGTTGGACGTTGTTCATGAAAACCAGGGAGCCTTCTCCACGATCGTTGATCTGCTGCTGAACAAGGCTGACGAGTGGTCTCTCAAGGACCATGTCTTCAATTGGTTGATCGTCGTAAACAACTGGGTCACGATCAGGAGGTATCGCGCTGACCTACTGTTCTTTCGCTTTGCGCCCGATGATTTCAGGACCACCGCGGCCAAATCGGCGCTAGATGAGTTGGGCGCTACCTACATGGAGGCGCTGGGCGTAGAGAGGCGCCTACTGCTCACGAACGTTTTCCGTCGAAAGCCTTACTACTTTTACGGTCGAGTCCCCATCGACAACATCTTCCGGTTGGAGTACGATCTCAGCGCAGTGGACAGATACACCCGGACCCTGTTCGCGGCTACGCTGAGAAGGGTCGAACGGATGCTTTCGTCGTACATCTGCGAACGGAAGTGGCATATCCGGGCACTGGCTTCTTCTCAGTTCGAGACGTTCTACGGTATCGACGACACGCAGGTCATATTTCCCCTCCTATACGCGTGCCAACAACGGAAGATACGTACAGTCGCTCACCAGCACGGTGCGGCGTACAATAAGTATCATGCGAGCTATGTCATGGAGGGCATCAGCGGAGAAGACTACCGCTGGTTCGACAAACTGATCACCTGGGGACAATTTTGGAGGGATCGTCTGCTGGCTGTCAGCACGGTCCACTCACCGGAGTGCGTCGTTGTCGGAAGTGACATGTTCGAGTTCCCCCATGGAACCCTCAGTAGTCAAACCGGAGGGCGCAGGAACGTCCTGATTCCATACGAATTCGTCACGAATACACATGCGGTGGGTCGCTATATCGCGAAGCTGATAGATCTTGGATACCATGTGTTCTTCAAGCCACGAATCGACGAGCAGCTAGAAGACCAAATCGAATCGTACTGTCTCCCGGTCGGTTATTCCGAGAAATTAACGATCATGAAGGAGATCACGACGTCCGCCATGGAGAACATCGACATAGTGGCGGGGACGGCCAGTACGCTGGTCTATCAACTATTGCCCTACGGGAAGATCACGTGGGTCTTGGAAACCGACTATAGATACATGGAGGATCTCGTCGAGGTGGGGTACGCCCATCTGATCCGGTACGAAGATCTGGAGACGCTCGACGAAATTTACTTCAGGCCGACCGAGGTCGACCCGGACTACCTGTTCAGTTCAGATACTCTGCAAGACACGTTGAAGAAGCACGTACTCGGCAAGGCGGAATAGGCGTCGCCAGCACCACGGACCGGCTCACTTCGCACGGGCGAACAGAGCGTTGAGAGTGTCGCCGCTAGGCTCGGTCAACGGGTTGGGCATGCGCTCGAATCCGGCTGCCTCGCACATTCCCTGCACAGGATCCTCAGACCGACCCTCCTCGACTTCGATAATCATCGAGCGCAACGAGGGGGCATCCAGCATTTCCCGCAGACCCTCGACGGCCTCCACCTCGAGTCCGTCGATGTCGAGCTTCAGCAACGTCGGTGCGGGAAGGCCGAACAGCTTGCACAGATCATCCCCGCGTGCGGCGAGCACTCCTTGCTGGAGCACGCCGGCGGTTCCTCCGACGTGATGACAAGAGGAACCGGCCCGTGGGTCACTCACGGCCAGTGACTCGGGCGCCGTGTGATCCGAGAGCCCGGCACAGATGGGAAAGACCTGAGTAGCGACATCGTTCAGGACGATGTTCTCCCATAAATGGGCGAACGTCGGAATGAACGGCTCGAACGAGAACACGCGCGCACCCGGACAGAGCTTCGCAGCCAATATCGAGTACGCGCCAACATTTGCGCCAATGTCCCAGAAAACGTCGCCGGGCACCAGCATGTTTTTCAACCACTCCACCATATCCGGTTCGCCCGTATAGCTACCGTGGGCCCTGTTGTGATACTCGAACCACGTGTGCACGGAAAAAGACACGGTGACCTCGGCGCCTGGTACCGTCGCATCGACGACGACCGGAGCCTGCTCGAGGCGTCTTTGTAGGTACTTGGTGCGCAAGAAGCCGCGAAGAGACTTCATTCTACATGCTCCCTTCAAGCAGGGGTCGTCTCATCTTCAGCAGACGATGCATTGTCATCGCCCGTCGACACACGCGGCCAACGGGGGGGGATCCCGAAAAGTAACCCCCTTTGTCCCGGCACGGGGTAGGACTTTCATCCAAATTTCCGCTATGATTTGCCGATCCGTACACAATCTGCACCTGGCTTCCCCTTGGGATCGATGCCCCTCGACACAAGGAGACCCGCCCTATCTGTTACAAAGGCCACACGACCTTGAGATTGATCGACATATCGCTGCCAATCACCTCTCGGCTACCTCGGTGGCCCGGCGATCCCCCTGTTCAGATGGAGACTTTTCTA
>DQEK01000294.1 GCA_003533545.1 Acidobacteriota bacterium
AAAAATTCGAGTAGTACCGTCAGGTCTCGTTCGGTCACTGGTCGCCGATAGGCGCGTCGGGCCAACGTCGAAAAAATCTGGCGAGCGCAACGTGCCTCGTCCGCCACGTCACCGCCGCTCGGGTGACAAACGAAGATACGCTTTCGGCTCGGGGTTTCGTCAAGGGGCCGGACGCCGCTGCCCTCAAAGGGACCGGTGATGGTCACACTACCGACGTAAGGCTGAGTCCGGGTGTCACCCCCGGTGATACTGGTGTACGGCCGAAGAAAGGGACGCCTCAGTGTTTCAGCGTAGGCCGAGGTTTTCTGATGGAACGTCACCCGCACAGTGTGGGGACCGGCCCTGACCGGCACCCTGACTTCCCACCCTTCATCAATGGTCCGCTGCAGACCTAAATACTCTCGGTACTCGGGGCTGCTCCGTTCCACGCCCTCGGGCCTCGGCCCGCCGACTACAAAGGTCTGGACGGTTTCACCGTCAACGCTCACCTCGAGTTGGTGCGGAGTGTTGAAGATCTTGAGCGTGCCACTCGCGTCGCGTCCGAGTTGTACCCGGAACGCATACTCAGCATCTTCCGGAAAGGTGAACTCGAATCGGGCACCGCCACGGGTGCCGAACGGCAGCCCGTCGACACGCTTGTCCTGGCTGAGGTCGGTCGCCAAGCGAAAAGTTTCCGCTGTGGCCGACTGAGCGGGCCGCCCGATGGCCAGCCGACTGATCTTCTTCGCGGCCGAAAGATACCGCTCGAGGAGTGTCGGGGACATGCCGAGTACCCCAGCAATGTTGTCAAACCCGTAGCTCCCGTCGTCGGCTGGCAGTAGGGCAGCCACGTCCACGTCCAACGCGAGCAAGTCACGGACAACGTTGTGATATTCGGTGCGATTGAGTCGGTGAAAGGTATCGGTCCGGCCTGGGTCCGGGTGCGCCGCCGCGGCACGGTCGAGTTCGGCCTCAAGCCAGCCGGCGAACGCCGTGTACGTTTCCGCGTCAGGACGCGGTCTGGAAGCCGGAGGCATCGCACCGGCCCGGAGCTTCCGAACGACCTTTTCCCAGACGGCCGGGTGTGCTCCGACATCGGACACGTCGAGCGTATCGAGCGCCAGCCCGGCGACGCGGAGTCGCTCGCTGTGGCAAGTGACGCAATAGCGATCAAGCAGCGCGCGCTCGTCTGCCCGGGCTTCATTAGCGGTCGGCTGTGGCGGGGCCGCGGCTCGCGCCGAAGCCGCCAGTGCGACCACCCCAGCCACCAAAACGAAAAATCTCCGCATCACCGCCCTCAAACTCCTCAAGCTGCGCCCGCGTCCCTTCATCCTACACCAGGTCCGGGGGCCGCGAACGCCTTCCAGGGCCACCGAAACCGGTATCCAACGGCCGGGGAGCGACCATTGCACCAACCCAGCGTTTCTGCTCCAGAGGACCTCACGTGGCGCTACTCGGAGGTCCCCCAGAGACCCTCTTCAGAGGAACGATATCTGGCGAGAAGCGCCCAACGAACTTCGAGGCTTCGACTTGGACCTGGCGGTCTCACGACAAGTAACCCCGCTCTCGAAGACCGTCATCGGCCCAGCCTTGTAGTCGCCTCCCTCAATCGAAACCGAGCAGTTGAACCTGATTTCCGCACAGACCACCACTGAGTTCACTTGCCGGTGTCCCGCGGCAGTCAGTGTTTCAGTATGATAGGCGTGGGGTCAATCATCAGGAAGAGGATTACCATGCAAATCAGGTCGAACCTTCGCATTGCGGTCTCCCTGGGCTGTGCCGTCGCGGCCATAGCCGTCATCACATCCGAAGTAACTGCACAACGCGGCAACGTCGACTGGGCAGCGGTTGGACTCTCTACCCACCATGTCGCCGGCACGGTCCACTACCTTGAGGGGCAAGGCGGAAACATCGGCCTGTCGATTGGCGACGATGGTGTCGTCATGATCGATGACCAGTTTGCTCCGCTCAGCGATCGGATCCGCGAGACAATCAACGGCATCTCAAACGGCAACCTGCGATTCTTGATCAACACCCATGTGCACGGGGACCACACCGGCGGCAACGCGAACTTCGCCGCGATGGGAGTGCCGATCCTCGCCCAGGACCGGGTACGTCTGCGGTTGGCCGCCAACCAGCCAGCGGCAGCACTCCCAGTACTGACCTACAGCGAAGACGTCACGATCCACCTCAACGGCGAGACAGCGCACATCATCCCGATGCCTCCGGCCCACACTGACGGCGACAGCATCATTCATTTCGTTGGTTCAGATGTCATACACACTGGAGACATGTTCCGGACAGTGGCCTTCCCCGTCATCGACCGGAACAACGGGGGAACGCTCCCCGGAACCATCGAAGCGCTCGGCCTACTGGCCGGTATGTCCGGGCCCGAAACCAAGATCGTGCCTGGGCACGGTGTCGTCTCCACACGCGCGGACGTCACGGAGTTTCGCGACATGGTGATGGCCGTGGCCGGACGAGTCGAGGAACTCGTCTCGCAGGGCCGAAGCTACGAGGAGGTCGAGGCCGCCGATCCGACCGGAGAGTTCGAAGAGAAATGGGGCGATCCGACTAGGTTCTTGACTGCCGTGTACGAAGAGTTGAGCGACAGTCCGTAACTGCAGGCGGCTACGGACACGGATAGCTCTCGCCGAACGCCTCCAAAATCAACTCGACGTCCCACCGTTCGAGGTCGTCGGGTCGCTCGGCTAGATAGGCATGGACGAGCCGAGCCATCTGGCCGGCGCTGACCAGACCTGCCGGGCAAAACGCTTGTCGACTGCCGAATGCGTCAACCATCAGTTTGTGGGTATGCCAGACGGCGCTAACCAAGCCCAGACACTGTCCCATATGGACACCGCGTTCGACTGGGTTCTCTTCAAGAACCGGTCCACCATCGGCTGCCCGCAGCGCGGCGCCGCATTCGCGCAACAACGCCGCGCCGTCGTTAACGTTCGGGGTTGGACCCTGGGCCTCGGCGGGGCCCACGGCCAACATCGCGAGTACCGCCAGACGAGAACTCCTCACCATCGGCGTCGACTCCAGACCCGGGTTTGAGTACCGAACTCGCTTGCTCCTAATTAGGACGCTGGCGCTCCAACCGACTGAGCGCCGTCATAAACTCACTCCAAGGCACTGGCCTTCCGTGAACGGGAGCAAGCGTCTCCACATCCAGATTCATACGCTGCACTTGGTTGTTCAAGCTACGCATCGCCGGTAATTGCGCTGCTCGAGGCGGCTCATGGGTATCGAACAAGTCCGCTTGAAACACGATTCGCTCCACCGGAAGATAGGCCATCAGCATGCCAGCGACATGCCCCAAGGGCTGCACGTAGTACACGCGCAAGATCCGGGAATTGTCGGTGATTACGTAATTTTCCTGGATTGCCTCATAGGTATAGCCCTCAGCCAGCTCGGTGGGCGGCCACTTCGACACGATGTCCGGCTCGACGGTCCTCGCTACGTAGGTCAACACGTCTTTGTTGAGGAACTCAACGTTCTGCATATGCGTCACGATCGTCGAGCCAATATGGAGGTACGTCCGCAGTCCTCCGATGTGATCAAAGTGCGGATGTGAACTGATCAGCCAGCGAATCGGCTTGTTCGGAGCCAGTTTCACAACTTCCTCAATGACCGCTAGGCTCCGCTTTTCGTTCCCGGGCGCCTCAAACACCGCGACGAAGTCATTGAACTCCACCATATAGCTATTGGCGGGGCCACCGCCAAGGACGTACACCCCGTCCGCCATTTGTTCAACCGCAACCTCGGTCGACCAGGTCGCCTGTGCCACCGGCGGAGGCACCGGGACCGGGTCATCGCACACGTTGGGCTGCACATTAGGAAACTGCCCCCCGTAGGCGTTGTGGCCCGTACTTGTGCCGTTGAACTGCCAGTTGTCGTCCCATCCCTGGTGTGAGTGCCAAGAAATCGGCCATTTCACGTTACCGAAGGCGGTTTGATTAGTGGACTCGTGTTCAATGTTGAAGTCGCCGAGCGCGGGTATGTTCACGGTGGTCTTAATGCGTTGTATCTGATTCTGCGAGTTGATGGTGGCATCGACGCGATACTTCCCGAGCATCGTGATCGCGACCACATACATTTTCTCTGGACTCACCACGTTCCCGTCTCGACCCTTCTCAAGTTGCTCCCACCGCCACAGGGCGACCGGATTGGCACCCGGTAATCGAGCCGCTTTGAGAAACCCAGGTGGATTCAGCCACATATCCAGTTGGTAGACCTCCGCGAGCTCTGGCGGGACTGCCACAGGGGGGCCGTCGCCATCCATGTGCCAGGCGGACGCACCATTGACAATGTGCGTCTGACGGGTCTCTCTCTGAGTCGGCGTGCCACCTTCCCAGCCGATTCCGTACTTCCATGCTGCGGGATTCAGCCCCGGCTCGCGGTCAAAGGTCTCCTTACTCGTTCCAGTCGCCCAATTGATGGTCCGCGTGTAATTCGCCATCGAATCGATGCGCGGCCAGTCGACGTTCACCGCATTCTCAAACGTCTGCCCCACGGCACCGTCGTAGCCGGTGCCGGAATATGTGATGCACGTCAGATTGGCCTCACCAATTTCCTCGGCAACAGCTGCCAAAAGCGGCGCGGGATCAACGTACCCTGGGGGAAACTGCTGGGCAGGCAGCCGGTCTCCTACCAGCATGAGCACGGCGACGGTGCCGAATAATCGCTTCGCCATCTTGCCTCCTGAAACTGTCTATGGCTAGTCAGGCTGCCAGTGCGCCACGAGGGGTCCCTG
>DQEK01000145.1:0-3974 GCA_003533545.1 Acidobacteriota bacterium
ATCGCCTTTGACGACCAGGGACGGATCTACGTCGCGGACTCCGAGTCGGACAACGTACAGAACCCAGGGTATGAAATGGGCATTCGCATTGGCGAAGTCGAGACGGGTTGGGTGAAGGAGTTCATTCGCTTCCCGTGGGCGAATCCCCACATCCTTCCGGGGAACGGAGCGGAGTTCGTCGCCGTCGATCGTGAAGGCAACCTTTTCGGAGGAGAGCCCGTCCCCAACCCTCATCTCAATGACCGAACGCTCAGGAAATACGTGCGAGTGCGACCCTGAGCGATGGTCCGCCCCTGCCAGCCAGCGGTAGGATCGGCGTCTACACCCGTGTTGTTGTGGTCGGCGCTAGCCGAGAGAAGGCACTGGTGTATGTCGTCTCGCATTGGGGAGGTTAAACACTCATGGATGCACTCGCGATCATCTGCATCGTGGTTGGGATTGGCAGCATTGTCGAGAACTTGCCGCTGGCATACGCGCCGAGTGCGACGCTACGTTTCTCCGAGCGAGTGTTCTTCTCGACCAATGGCCGATGTCGAGCACTCGGCGTCGTGGCCGCGCTGTTGGGTTCCGGCGTGGTCAACGCGCAGGAGTTCCAACCCCTTGAGGCGACGATTGAGGACGTACATGCGGCGTTAGCCGAGCGCGAAATTACCTGCCGTGAACTGGTTCAACGATACCTCGAACGCATTGAGGCTTACGACGCGGCCGGTCCGGCGTTGAACGCCATCCAATACATCAACCCCGGTGCATTGCAACAGGCCGACTCGCTCGACGCGGTCTTCAGCGCATCAGGACCGGTTGGTCCGTTGCACTGTGTTCCGGTGCTTCTCAAGGACCAAGTCGAGACACGTGACATGCCGACCACTTACGGCTCGGCACTGTTCGAGGGGTTCATGTCTGGGCGTGACGCCACTATCGTCGTTCGCATGCGAGAGGCGGGGGCACTGGTTCTGGCAAAAACGAACATGGGCGAGTTCGCCTCCCGCTACGTGGGGTCTGCGTTCGGTATCATCAGGAACGCCTATGACCCGACGCGTAACCCCAGCGGTTCGTCGGGAGGCACTGGGGCGGGCGTCGCCGCCAACTTTGGGATGGTCGGTATCGGTGAGGACACGGGTGGGTCCATCCGTGGTCCAGCCGCAGTCCATAGTCTCGTTGGCTTGCGACCGACCGTGCCGCTGGTCAGCCGGCACGGGATGATGCCGGCCAATCCGTCCAGCGACACGCTAGGACCCATGACTCGCACTGTCATGGACGCGGCGATACTGCTTGATGTGATTGCGGGCTATGACCCACAGGACCCGGTCACCGCCTACGCCGAGGGCCGAATGCCAGACTCGTACGCCGTGGGTCTCGACATGAATGGTCTCCAGGGGGCTCGCATCGGGGTGATCCGTGAATCGATGGACCCCAAAACCAACACGGAGTCCGACGACTACAGACAGGTGCGGGCCGTGCTTGATCGGGCGATCGCCGATCTCCGATCGCTGGGTGCCGCCGTCGTCGACCCGGTGATTGTTCCCAACCTCGATTCGGTGCAGCGCACGTATGTCGAGAACAACTTCGAGACCGAGCGGGCGATGAACGCGTATCTGGCCCAACATGCCGGTGCCCCTCTCCAGACGGTTGGGGACATTCTCGTTTCCGGCGTCGTGAACCCCTGGCGGGCGAAGGGGCTGATGAATGTGGTAGGGAAATCGACCGATGACTCGAAGTATTTATCGATTCTCGCAGCCAGGGAACGCCTCAGGCAAGCCGTACTGACCCTCATGGTGGACAACGGGTTGAACGCGCTGGTCTACGCGACATTTGATCACCAGGCAACAACGATCGCACCCGACGTCCTCACCAACCCGAATACGGAGGACGACTATGCCCTGGGCAACAACAGGTATCTGAGTCCGGTGATCGGTTTCCCGGCGCTGACGGTGCCGGCCGGTTTCACCTCTGACGGCCTACCTGTCGGACTCGAATTCCTTGGGCGGGCCTTCAGTGAGGCGACGCTGCTGAGGTTAGGCTACGCGTACGAGCAAGGCACACAGCGCCGTGAACCGCCGGCGACGACGCCGGCCCTATCCTCGCCAGTCGATCAAGCCGTTCGCTGACTCAGTTCCTGTCGCGTGGCGCTGGCTCCGTACATTGTCCGCCGCGCTCCTCAGTCAGGCGGTCCGTACGTGTCGCGCTCCTATGGAGGACCTGAAATTTCGCTGAAGACCACCCT
Organism: Acidobacteriota bacterium; assembly: GCA_003533545.1. Taxonomy (GTDB): domain Bacteria; phylum Acidobacteriota; class Vicinamibacteria; order Vicinamibacterales; family UBA8438; genus DQEK01. The sequence continues at coordinate 2,222 of DQEK01000145.1, forward strand.
CTGACATAGGAAACCTTATTGGCAGAGCCCCAATTATGATCGTCGCGAGCTTCGTCGTCTTTCTGTTGATATTCGTCGTTATCGGGGCTGCTTCAGCTTTCAAGAGCGATAAAAGCAACGCTGATTACTTGCTCGCCGGTCGTCACGTCAGCCCCTGGCTCGTGGGTCTTTCGGCCATGGCCACCAACAACAGTGGCTATTTGTTCATCGGGGCCATTGGCTACACCTACGCCAGTGGGCTCGAGTCCCTTTGGGTGATGTTTGCCTGGATGGGCGGTGATTTTTTGGCCAGTTGTTTCATTCACAAGAAGATGCGGGTCGTTTCTCAACAACGAAAAAATCTGAGCTTTGGTTCCCTGGTGGCGACGTGGCACGGGCACAATTTCACGAAAGTCAGAATTCTGGCCGGCATTATCACCGTGGTGTTTCTGGGCGCCTACGCCGCGGCTCAATTTCAGGCTGGCAGCAAAGCCTTGTACGTTGTCTTCGGTTGGGACTACAGCGTCGGCGTGATCATCGGGAGCGTGATCGTGTTGATCTACTGTCTCGCCGGCGGGATCCGAGCGTCGATCTGGACGGACGCGGCTCAGGTCGTGGTCATGTTTGTCGCCATGGCCATGATGCTTGCCGTCGGCATCAATGCAGTCGGCGGCGTCGGGGCGTTCTTCGCCCACCTTGGCGATGTCTCGCCAACCTACCTCAACCTCTTTCCCGCCACTTTGGAGAACAGCGCATGGGCCATCGTCCTGTTCATTTTGGGCTACGTGGCGGGGGGGGTTGGGATCATTGCGCAACCCCACGTCATGATCCGCTTTATGGCCTTGGATGACCCGCACCACATGAGACGGGCGCGAACTTACTACTACAGCACTTACTTCGCGTTTTGCGTGCTGACTTTTTCAGTGGGCCTGAGTGCGCGATTGATCTTTCCAGACACGTCCGCCTTTGACTCGGAGCTGGCTCTTCCGATGATGACCACACAGCTCTTACCAGAGGTTCTTGTCGGCTTGGTCTTGGCGGGTATTTTTGCGGCCTCCATGTCGACCGCGGATTCACAAATTCTTGCGTGTAGCGCGGCGTTGACGGAAGACATTGCGAGTCGTGAACGACGCTCCGTTTGGTTCACGAAATTCGCGACCGCCGTTGTCACGGCCATTGCTCTCGGCATTTCACTGATGGGATTCGACAGTGTTTTCTCCCTTGTTCTCGATGCTTGGTCAGTCCTCGCCGCGGCCTTTGCTCCGCTGATCATCATTTACGCTTTCGGCGAGAAGCCCACGGAAGCCGGCGCCCTCCTCATCATGATCGGTTGCACGGCTATTGCCCTAGGGTGGAGAGTGCTCGGTTGGGGATCAAACATTTACGAAGTCTTGCCGGCGATAGTTTTTGGCATCCTGAGCTATTTCATCCTTTTGAAGCCACTTTTGGGCGGTCCAGAGGCACAGCCTGAGTAAAAGCGGCTACGATGAGTCCGGTTGCGTCCTCGGGCGCGACCATGTCTTGCACCGATATCGTTGTCGACGGGGAAGTGAGCACGGTTCGCGACCCATATTGTTGAGGAGGGCGGGATGGCTATCAACGAAGACTTAGTTGGGTTTGTCGGACATGCGTTGGGGCGCGGGACTTCGCGCACCGAAATCCAAGACGTACTTACCAAGGCTGGCTGGGACTCAAAACAAGTGCGGGCGGCGCTGGCGGCGTTCGCCGATGTTGAGTTTCCCGTGCCGGTCCCGCGTCCACGGTCCCAGCTGAG
>DQEK01000145.1:4314-4476 GCA_003533545.1 Acidobacteriota bacterium
GCGCGCAACTCGTTCCTGTACTTGACTCTCTTTACCACGCTCTACATTAGCGCGTTCAGCTTGGGCAGCTTGCTGTTCCAACTTATCGACACGGCGTTTCCTGATCCCGCGGCCCCGACGGGTCAGCCGGTCGAGGAGGCGATACGTTGGGCGATTTCGTCG
>DQEK01000010.1 GCA_003533545.1 Acidobacteriota bacterium
CTCAGCGCGCAGTCTGGTGACCACGGCTCGTCGATCGACCCTAATGGTCTTGACCGTATCGAGATCGTGCGCGGGCCGGCCACGCTGCTCTACGGGTCTAACGCCGTCGGCGGGGTCATCAACGGGATCACCCCCCATGAGACTTATCGAGACGCTATCGCCGACGGGACCCGCGGACAGGTCAGTAGTGACGCCGGTTCAGCCGACCGGCAGGCGGGTACCAACGCGAGCCTACAGCACACGGACGGCCGGGTCCTGCTGTGGCTAGGCGGGGGTACTCGTGCCACGGGTAACTATGCAACTCCCATAGGAGTGGTCGAAAACACGGCTACCCATCTGTCGACCGGGCGCGCTGGAATGGGTTACTTCGGCAATCGGTTTTTCTCGAGTGGCGGATTTACGGCCGAGAACAGCCTCTTCGGCGTCCCGTTCGCGGGTGAATTTCACGGCCATCACCAAGAACATGGGGAGCAAAAAGAACTCATCGAAGAAGGACCAAACAGGGGGCACTTCATTGACATCAATTCCCGTCGTCGCGCCGGCCGATTCGACATAGGTCTACGTAACCTAGAGAACACTGTAATTGACGAGTTCCGCCTCGTATTCAATGTCGTCGACTGGGCACACCAGGAGATCGAGGACGAAGCAGGCGTGAGAGAACTCGGCACAAGCTTCGACAACCGCACCTACATACTCAGAGCCGAGGCAAACCAGAAACAGTCCAACCGCCTAGCGGGAAAATTTGGAATCTGGGCTCAGAACCGTGGCTATGTGGCCACCGGAGTCGAGGCCTTGTCACCGCCCACGGACCAAAATTCGTTCGCCGCGTTCGCGTACGAAGAACTCGACGTAGGCAATTACCGAGTACAGTTTGGCGGTCGCCTCGAAAGAAACGATTATGCCGTCGGCGAGCGCGTGGACGACCACGACGACCACGACGACCACGAGCCACCCGCTGTTCGAGACCGTAATTTCAACGGCGCATCGGTCTCTCTCGGCTTTCAGGCAGACCTGGGCGAAAACACCGCGTTTGTGACGAACCTCACCCACTCACACCGCGCTCCCGCACTTGAGGAGTTGTACAACTTCGGCCCCCACGTTGGAAATTTGGTGTTTGAAATCGGGAACCCAGATCTAAACGACGAGACGACCCTCGGTTTGGACGCCAGTCTGCGCTACCAAGCCCCACGGGCGAGGGCCAACTTCAACGCTTATGTCTACGACATTAGCGATTTCGTTTTTTCGTCAGTCACCGACGACCTCGCAGACGAACTGAGGGTCGCGCGGTTCCTGCAAGGCGACGCCCAGTTTCGGGGACTGGATGCCGAGGCGAGCGTGCAACTGGCGAACGCGATCTGGGCCAATGTAGGTCTAGGGTTCGTACGGGCTGAACTCACAACGGGAGAAGCACTGCCTCGGATACCTCCGATTCGAGTACGCCTGAGCCTCGATGTCCCCTACCGGCGCCTCACAGTGACCCCCGAGTTCATCGTAGCCGCCTCTCAAGATCACGTATTCCGGGACGAAACTGAGACCGGCGGCTATTCGGTCGTCAATCTGAGAGCCTCCTATGTTTGGCCTCTCCAGCATGTGGCTCATATCTTGAGCCTTTCAGGCTACAACCTAACCAACACGCTATACCGAAACCACACGTCCTTCATTAAGGACCTCGCGCCGGAGATTGGACGCGGAATAAAAGTAGGGTATTCGATGCGATTTTTCTAGAAGAGCGCCAAATCGTTTGGCCGTTCAGCTTTTCACAGGCCAGACGGGCCGAAAAGTGTTTAGTTCCCGAACTCCGCGCGCTCGCCGATAGCGTAGAGATAACCCGTAGTGCGCAGGAAAATCTGGCCCTCTGAGATAGCAATCGAACTGAGCACGTAGTCATCCATATCGTTCTCAGCAATTAACTCGAACTCGGGACCCGCCTTGAACACGCTGGTAAGTCCCCCTTCGTTGGTAATGTAAATCTTCCCATCAGCTAACACCGGAGAGGCACTGTAGGTGCCAGGCCGAAGTCGCTGCCGGCCGTAGATCTCGTCGCCAGTCTGCGCGTCCAAGACCCAAACGATGCCTTGGTCGTTCACCATGTAGAAATAGGTGCCGTCCGTCACCGGCGTCGGCACATCCGGCCCATTGTCGGTTTTCCACACCAAGTGCGACGTGGTGACGTCACCGCGACCACCCGCCCGAAGCGCCAGCAGTGGTCGAACCCGGGTCGGCGCATAGATCATCTCACCGTGAACGACAGGCGAGGCGATGATGCGATATGCGCCATTGTTCTCAGGATTGAGCCCGTCGGCACGCCACAACTCCTGCCCGGTTTCAAGGTCGTGTCCGGTCACAACATCGCCACCCGTGATGACGATCTCCCGAGTCGAGCCGTACTCCAGCAGCGCCGGGGTCGTGTATGAATCTGGTGACTCTCGGCGCGCGTTCGTCGGTCGCTCGACACGCCAGACCGTCTCGCCAGTCACTCGGTCGATCCGCAGCACGTAGGAGGGGTCGTCGGTTCGCATGCCGTGAATTACTTGGACGTACAGTGCATCGTCCACCAACAAGGGCGATGACGCATACCCCCAGTTCAACCCAAACGGACCGTATGACGCCGGAATGTCTCGTTTCCAGATCTCGTTCCCGTCGAAGTCGAAAGCGGTCAGTTTCCCCGTCCCGGTCATGACGTACACGTGCTCGCCATTGGTGACCGGAGACGGTGATGACATATTCTGCTTCCGCGCGCGGCGATCGCCATCACTGAGCAATCGTGCCCAAAGTGTCTCGCCAGTGTCGCGGTCAAGACACCAGAGGTTGATGTTGGTGCCATCGGCAACATTCAGGAACACTCGCTCGCCCCAGATGATTGGCGTCGCACCGGTCCAGGCCGGCATCTCCACCTTCCACGCGACGTTAGTCTCTGGCCCCCACTCGGTCGGTAGGTTGGTCTCCGCGCTGACCCCGCTACGCATTGGCCCACGCCAGTGAGGCCAATTTTCACCCGCGCTCACCTCTACCGGCTCCGACACACCAGCAACCAAACCCGCCAGCACCAACCCGGAGACTGCTCGCCAGCGCCTCTTAGGGCTTCGCAAGACGGATTGTGTAAATTGCTGCTTCACGGTCGGCCTCCTCGCCAAGGTCATCATGGTAACCCAGACACTATCCTCTTGACCCGGAGGGTTTTGTCTGA
>DQEK01000387.1 GCA_003533545.1 Acidobacteriota bacterium
GTGTCGCTTCCGCTGCTCGATGTCGTGCCGGCATTTGCGGCAGGGACTGCCGTTGGGGCACAGCCAGGGGCCGCTGGTGTTAACCGGATGGCTTATTTGTACTTCCCGAATGGAATCCCCCGAGGTATTTGGTATCCGGAAGAAACAACGGCCGACGGACGGTTGGTCAAGCTGAACGAGTGGATGAGTCCGCTTGAATCCCACAAACACGACATCCTCATCCCGAGCAATATGTGGACTCCGGAAGGTAACGGACACGTCAACGGTCCCCCGACGTGGCTGACGGGTCAGAGGTACGACTCGCGCAAGGTGAATGCCGGAGGGGTCTCGGTTGATCAGGTTGCTGCGAATCATCTCCGCGAGGAGACTCTGCTGCCGTCACTTGAACTGTCGGTACAGGGTGAGGGGTATTTTTCGAATTCGTTACCGCGGAATGCGATTTCCTGGTCAGCACCGGACCGACCGATGGCACGTGAGATTGAACCTCGAGCTGTTTTCGATCGGATGTTTGCGAGTGCGTCTGGTGGTGCGACGAATCGGTCCGTGATGGACGCGGTTCTCGCCGAGGCACGGGCGCTTCGGGGCTATGTGAGCGCAGCCGACGGATACCGACTTGACGAGTATTTCGAATCGATTCGAGCTCTGGAGCGCCGCATCGAGTTTGCCGAACGCCGGTCGACGGAGATGCGGAACGATGGGGCTCGCACGGACACGCTAACGACCCCGACGCCAGGTATTCCAGCCGACCACGAGTCGTACGTCCAGCTCATGATGGACTTGATGGTGGCGGCGTTCCAGTCTGACGCCACACGGGTGTGTACCTTCATGCTGGACCACGGGCAATCGAACCGATACTTCAACTTCATCCCGTCCGTACGTGGCACGTGGCATGCGTTGTCGCATTACAAGAACGCGTCAGGTAAGACGGAAGATGACGACGGCCTGACGTCGTGGGAGTCGGTTGATCAGAAGCGTGCTATGTATGCTGAGGTTGTCCGTTGGCATCACCGGCAGGTAGCCTACTTGCTCGATCGCATGAAGGGGATCGAGGAGCCGAACGGAGGGACGCTACTCGACAACAGTATGATCGTCTACGGCGCCAGTCTCGGCGACGGCAACGAGCACGATGCACAGGATCTACCCACACTAGTCGCTGGTCGCGGTAGCGGTACTATTAAGACCGGGCGCTTCCTTGAGCACGAGGAGCCGACCGACTTGGCGGGTATCCATTTGGCGATGTTGCAGAGGATGGGCGTGAAAATCGATACGTTTGGCACCGCCGATGCTTCGCTCGATGCACTTGACGGTTAGTCAATGGCGGCTTGGCTCCCTGGATTCAGGGCTCGTGTGGAAGCGCGGTATGGTCCGTGCAGTCTAGGCGGAAGGTAGGTTCTTGATGCGATTGCTCTTGTGGGTCATGGTGGCGGTTACGTACGCGGTCTCTGCGGTCGCCCAGCCGTCGAGCCGCGTTTCCACGGAGGACGGCGATATCGTCATTACGCCGATCATTCACTCGAGCGCGCAGGTGGAATATGCGGGTAAGGTGATCCAGGTTGACCCGTGGAGCGCAGGCGATTTATCCCAGGCGAAACGAGCCGACCTCATTCTGATTACTGACGACCCTGGCCATCACTTGGACCCAAATGCGATTGAGCAATTACGCAAGCCGGGGGCTCCGGTTGTACTGACAGCAACGGCTTACGATCGGTTCTCGGACGGCACCGTTCTCTCAAACGGAGAGAGTGGCATCTTCGCCGATATCCGGGTTGAGGCAATCGGTGCCTATGACATGACACCGGGCCGTCCGTTCCATCCGCGTGGGGAGGCGAATGGTTACGTTGTTACCGTCGGAGGGAAACGACTCTTTTTTTCCGGCGTTGGCCAGTGTGTGCCAGAGATACGAGCGTTGTCGAGCATCGACGTTGCGTTTATGCCGATGAATCTGCCCGTTGATCGAATGCGCCCTATCCCGGTCGCTGAGTGCGTCAAGACCTTCAAACCCAAAGTGGTCTACTTGAATCACTACGACCAACCCTACGCCCGTTGGCTCACTAACCCGCAGGGTGACCCGCCCCTAGATGAGCAGGATACCCCGGCCACGATTCGCGCTTTCCAGCAGGCGATTGCTGGCGAGGGCATTGAGTTCCGTGACGCCGGGTGGTACCCGTCTCGGTCCGGCCGATAGCCGACGGCCGAGGTGGCGCACGGCGGCTGCGCTAAAACTGAAAGAGGCGGTTTACTTTCACAATGAACGCACGGTTCTCCAGTTGCGCAAAGTGGGGACTGAGTGTGTCTCTGAGGTCCGTGTAAACCACGAATAGCTCGCTTCCCGGCTGGTATTCCCACCGCAATCGCACGTTGGTCGACAGTGATTCTGCGCTTGAGTTGTACTGCAACAAGGCACTCACGAATGCCCGTGGATTCAAGGCGAACGTGGCTCGACTTGTTACAAGGGCGGTTGTGAACGTGCCGGCCTGGACATCCACCCAGTTGATTTCGAGACTCGGCTCGATTGACAGCTGCGGCGATAGCCCGACGCGGCCGCGGCTGGCACCCACGCTTGTCTTGGTACCTCCAAAGAAGCTTCCGTGGGAGGCCGAGACGTTCCCGGAGATGCGCCGTTGGTTGCCAAATGCGAAGGAGGCGTGGGTGTCAGTGAACGTATAGCCGCCGATGGCGAGGTTAACGTCGCTGGTGATGTTAAACGGGTCGGAGAGGTACTCGTAGTTGTGTGAGGTTTCGACGAACAGCTGGTCGCTGTTTTCGAACTCAATACCAAATGCTCCGGTGGCGATGCGGCTCTCGACTCGACCCGCGCCGTTAGTGACGTAGTCGAAGCTGGTTTCCCAGGAGAGCTTCCGCACCGAAGTGATATTCGCTGGTCTTGGGCTGAACCGGGCTGACCCAAAGCTTCGTTGAAAATTTGTACGTCGGACAAAGCCGACTTCCGGGTTGAAGTGCTCGTTGACGACAAGTCGTTCGACCTGTAACCCATATTGGTCGCCGCTGTAGTCGAACTGACTACGGTAGCTCAGGTCGTCACCTTCAAGCCCGGCGGTCTTGGTGCGAGCCAGGTAATTGTTGATGTTGAGGTTGTCGTAGAAGGCGAAATTGGCGTCGACGCCATAGAGCTGGTTCGAACCATTACCCGTGATCGCTACGGATCGGTGGGTCGTCAGCAACCCGACACTGCTGCGGCGCAGGATGTCACGCTTGATGCGGACGACGCCAAAGTTCGTTGGGCGGACGCCGGACACGCCTCCAGCGCCAGTCTTGATGTTGAGTAAACCGATGCTGAACGCACCCACCTTTCCGGTCAGTCGTCCGCCTATTTCGATGGGTACCGGGAGGCCCTCAGAGAGGCCGATCCGGCGACTAAAGAAGAGGATAGGGGTGTTGCTGGCGCCGCTACTCGACCCGCCGATCCGTCGGCCAAAACCACGGCCGCTGAAGCCTCGTCCACCCCCAAAATCGAAGATGCCCTGACCTTCGAGGAAGAACTCTCGCTTTTCAGGAAAAAAGAGGTTGAATCGGGTCAGGTTCACTTGTTGTTCATCCACTTCGACCTGCGCGAAGTCGGTGTTGTAGGTAAAGTCAGCCGTCAGGCCCTGAGTGACGCCGTACTTCACGTCGAACCCGGCGTCGCGGTCTAGTGCGTTAGAGGTGGGTGTGGCGGCCAGCAGGTCGGTGGTCAGGCCTGAGATCACATAGGGCTTCACTTCAATATTGCCGCTCGCCGACGGTGCCTGGACACCGACAACTGCACCGGCGACCGAGAGACGCATGATACCGGCGAGGCCGTAGGCTGCGGGAACGGCGGTGAGATACGAGATTTCGTTTTTCCAACGTACGATGCGCCGCAGGTTGATGCCCCACGTCTGCGCCGTGCCGGGGCTGAATCGGACCGTCTTGAATGGGATGGCGATTTCGACAGTCCACCCGTCTTCGGACCGATTCGTTCTTACGTCCCAGACTCCATTCCAGTCGCGATTCATACTTCCGGCGGTGATGTAACCATCAAACTTGCCTCCCAGTGGATTGGTGTGGAACATGAACCCGTTGCGCCGGTCGTAAAACGTGTCTAGCACCACCGCGAAGTTTTCGTTCTGAAAAATAGCTAGGTTGTCCCGACGCATTTCGTTGGCGACCATGCGTTCTGGGTGCGAATCCCAGCATCGGGCCGAAACGTACAAGGTGTCATCATCGAAAAAAATCCAAGCTTCTGTCTGCTCGGTCGCAGGTGAACCTTCGCTTGGCTCCTGCTGAATGAAGCCACCAACGGAGGCAACGGCCGTGTAAATGGGTTCATCGAGTGATCCATCAAGCGTTAGGGGTGCATTTAGGCGTGTTGCGCGAACTGTCGCTTGGCCACGATCGTTACGGGCGACCATGGCAGGAACCGCAGGAGGGGGAGGACCGTCGATGATCGCGCGCGAGGCAAGGCTGGAGTCGGTCATGCCGGAGTGCGTCTCGGTTGTTCCGCTTGAGTTCCTTGAACCACGTCGTCGCGAAGACTCGGCTGCAGTCGTCGCCGATGAGGCCGGCGGGAGAGCACCTTCCACTGGTGGGCTGCCCAGTTGCGCTGCCAGCGAATCTTGCAGCTGAAAGAGGTCATTTACCTCGCCATCGACGACCGCGGAACTGATCACACGTTGAGTCGTGAGGTCGATGAGCAGCGCAGTGGCACGGAGGCGGTTGCCAATCCGCTCGTGGGTGCCCTCGATGATCCGGGAGGCTCCGAGTCGTTCCGCTGCGGCGATTGAGGGAGCGGTAAGGCCGGTGTTGAACGAAGCCGCGAGGCCCGCAGCAAACCCTATTCCGAGCCAGTCGTCTGCCTCATCACCGCCGACATTGGCAAAGGTGACGACGACTAGGCGAGGCGATTCGACGTTGGTGTCCGGCTGGCCGTTACCCCATGCTGGTGTCTCGACAATGAGGATGCCTGTGCACAGGAGGAGAGCGCCGTGACTGATACGCGCGAGTGTCAAAGCGGTGGGATGGTACACGGAGGAGTGGAACAGGGCCTAATTTCTGTGGCGATTTGGTGGCGCGAGACTGCACGTCTACCCGCGCGGCACGAACGCGAGGAAACGCCTTGGATTGTCGACGAGTATCTTTTGAATAGTGTCTTCAGGCACACCCGCATAGCGGAGCTTCGGGACGAACTGCATCAGCACGGAAGCCCATCCGTGACCGTAGTACCGATTGAACTGGCGCACGTTGCCCTGGTCTGACGAGAGGAGGATGTGGTCTTCGAGGCCTGCGTCGAGCAGGTCTTGCACCATTCGTACCTTGTCGGCAGCGGGGATATCTGATCGGGTCATTTCGTGGCCGACCGTGTCCAGTCCGATGAAGGCGCCGCGCCGCGCTATCTCTTTATGGGTGGCGAGTGGGTCGTCTTCAGGCTTGATCGTGGCCATGTGTCCGATGACGACATGTGAGAAATCGACGCCTTGCCCCCCGATGGTGTCCATCTGTTCCAGGGCACAACTGGGACAGCTTTCGTGCGGGGTGTGTGTGAAAATCGGAAGACCGGTGCGTAGGTGTGCACGCGCGACTGCACGGTGCACCTTTCGCTCGTCTGGTCGCATCTGAAGCGACGAGGCGATTTCGCCGAATGCGCCCCAGCGCTGGGTGGTCGCGTCAGCGACCAGCTCTTCAACTAGTTCGTCCTCAGACATCTCGGCGACCCGGACCGGATAGATTGCGAAGCCGATGTCCTCGAAGTAGCTGCCGGCCATCACAATCTTGACGTCGCTGCGGTCGGCGATGGCGTTCAGGTATCGCACTTGGTCGGAGGTGCGTCGTCCGGTGGCAGCGTCGACGATACAACCCAAGCCATT
>DQEK01000347.1 GCA_003533545.1 Acidobacteriota bacterium
TCGTTTTCGACGGTCCTGTTCGCGGCTTGAACCAGGGTAGCGAAGTTCAATTCAACGGGATTCCCGTCGGGGAGGTCACGTCAATCCAACTCGATCCGGACAACCCGAATCTGGTTGTGACCGAAATCCGTGTTCGAGAGGATACGCCGGTACGATCAGATTCAACGGCAACGACCGAGTCCGAGGGAATTACCGGTGGCAAGCATATTCAGATCGGCGCCGGAACGCCAACAAAGCCTTTCCTAATGGAGAGCTCGAGCGATAAGCGACCGACCATCCAGGCGGAAGAAAGCTCGATGGAATCGCTGATGGATGGCGGCGGAGAGGTGCTTGCCGATGCTTCGGAGGTCCTGAGCCGCGTTAATCGGGCTCTATCCGATGAAAACATCGAGAACATTTCTTCCGCGATTGCCGATGTCAAGACAACCACCGAGCAACTGCGCGCCAGTCGTGGTATGTTTGAAACAGCGGAACAGACATTGGTCCGGCTGGACCGCGCTGCTGCAGATGTCGAAGGTGCTGCGCAATCCGCACGGACGGCGATTGAAGGCGATGGCAGGGAGGCCTTCGCGGACGTGTCGGCAGCCGCAAGAGATTTGAAGGCCGGGATCGCCGAGGCGCGCACCGTCATCCAGCAACTCGATACAGCCACAAGCGGATTGGCCGGGCCGGACGGATCAGGGATCGCCCAGACACTGGAATCGCTCGATAAAGCCGCGACTGAAGTAGAGCAGCTTTCTCGTCAACTGCGCCGTAATCCCCGTGAAAGGAAACTGTCAGAATGATCAGATTGCTATCGAAGAACCTTCCGATCATCGTGGTGCTGGTGGGTCTGACAGGGTGCGGCGGCGGTGTTTTGGGAATTGGCGACGAGACGTCCCTGTACCGGGTGGGCAACAATGCAGACACGGCACCGGCTGTCGCGCAAGGCCGTTTACCTCTTTATATCGCTCGACCCCAGATGCCTTCAGGTGCTGATGCAGACCGGATCCCCACTGTCGAAATGCAGGAGATCACATATTTGGCCGAGGCCCGGTGGGCCAGCCCTGCCCCTGAGATGATAAGCGATCTGCTCAAGGAGAGCATAGAGCGCAACGTAAATCAGGCCTATGTGCCGATCCAGTCGGGATTACCCGATCATCATTTGCTCTCTACGAGATTCACCTCTTACGCGGCCTATTACGAAAATGGGTCCGAAAAGCCGCCGGTTATCCGTGTGGTCGCTCAAGCCGAACTCGCTCGCGCTGCGAACTCTGGCCCCCTGGCAGTTGGGAAATTTTCCCGACAAGTGCCGGCAGTAGAGAACACGGTTTCGTCAGTCATCGACGCTTTCAACACTGCAAGTGTGCAAATTGCTGACGAGATGGCTGTCTGGGTCGGAGAAAATATGGGCGAATAACTAGTCGTGCAGTTTGGATAACGGGTTCCACATACCCCCGCTTATCGTGAGGGACTATCGGCAACGGACGGTCGACAACCGTAAACGAAGAGGTTTACCGATCGATCCATTCGTTCGGCAATTTCAGGGGTGTAGCCAGCTTCAGTTATGCCCAGCGCCGCACGACGAAACGGTGAAAGGATCACCGCCGAAACGAATTGCTCAGCGGCAAAATCGGGATCTGACACGGCAATCTCGCCTTTTTCGTTCGCTCTCTGCAACACTCTGACCACCAGTTTTGTGGTGCGGATGAACCCGAACTCATAGACTTTATTTGCAAGTGCGGGGAACCGCGTGGCCTCCCCCAGCACGACGCGCTCCATAGCGACATGCACATCGGAAAGCATCCACGAAAGTAGCTTTTCGGCTAAGACCACAAGATCGAGAGTGATATTGCCAAGGTCCGGTATGTCCTGTTCGAGAGCGTTCAACCGATCGTGGATTTCCGTCAAGATCACAGTCTCGAACAGTGCCGATTTGCCCGTGTACCGAGAATACAGGGTTCGTTTTGATATCGCCGCTTTCTCGGCAATGTGATTGGTTGTTGTTCTGACGAATCCTTCATCCAGGAAGGCTTGACGAGCGGTCCGAAGTATCTTTCTCGACAGAACCCTCGAAGCTTGGCGGGTAGGCCTACCCATTCAACTTGATTCCATCACCTGGCACGCACTTCTCTCCGCCAACATGTTTCGCCCGTCTCGCCATTGCCGCCATCTTAAAGAAGACAGAGGCGTTAGCCAACAGTTTCGCAAGTGGTCTGAGCCCCTAAATTTCCTCCAATGATAGGTAGAGTCCGGCCCTGACAAGGAGACGGACTGACGTGCTCCCCTGAAATGTGACCGGCTTTTGGTAGAGTCCGACGCGAAGGAGTCGGACGAAAATGAAACGAAGCAGGTTCAGCGAAGAGCAGATCATCGCGGTATTGAAGGAGCAGGAGGCTGGGATGCCGACGGCGGAGGTGTGCCGCCGCCACGGGATCAGTTCAGCCACGTTCTACAAGTGGAAGTCGAAGTTCGGCGGGCTGGAGGTCTCCGATGCCCGGCGGCTGCGGACGCTCGAGCAGGAGAACAGCCGGCTGAAGAAGCTGCTGGCCGAGGCGATGCTCGACAACGTGGTGCTGAAGGATCTGGCATCAAAAAAATGGTAACGCCCGGCGCGAAGCGGGAAGCCGTCGCCCATGCCCGTGAGCAGCACGGGCTGAGCGAGCGTCGGGCGTGCAGTCTGGTTGGTGTGAGCCGCAGGGTGATC
>DQEK01000280.1:0-10822 GCA_003533545.1 Acidobacteriota bacterium
GCCAGGCTAAAAGTTCCCAGAGACCGACACCCAGACAGACCGTCCCGACGCCTGACACCGCTCCACGCACCGCGCCCGTTTGCATCACGCCAGCAAAGGCTGGCCACACCTCGAGGAACAGATTCCGTTCCCAGAGCGCAGACCACGGTGCGGTTGCTAGCACCAAGCCCGTTTCAAGGAGGTACACAATCAGCAGCGATCGACCAAGACGACGAATGTCATCCTCCAGTTGGCGTATTCATCACGGTAGGAACGAATAGGTTGTCGTCTCGTTCCCCTTCGATAGACGCTCGCGAACCACTAAACACCACCCCACAGCACCTCGCGGTCGAATCTACTTGATGTTATCAAACAAGGATACCGGTCGAAACGAACGTCGGTGAGCCTCAGAGTAGCCGTGCTTCGCCAGCGCGGAAAGATGCGCGGCGGTAGCATAACCCTTGTGTCGATCGAATCCGTAGCGTGGATCTTCCTCGTGCAGTTGGACCATCTGGCGGTCGCGAGTCACCTTCGCCACAATGGAAGCAGCGGCAATTGCGGCGCACTGGCGATCCCCGCGGACTATTCCACGCTGCGGAATGGGTATGCCGGGAATTTGGAAGGCATCCACAATCACGTAATCCGGAGGTGGCGTGAGCCCACCAACTGCAATCCGCATTGCCATCAGGGAAGCCTGATGGATGTTAATTCGATCGATCACCTCTGGCTCTTGGACACCAACCGCCCAAGAGAGACACTCTCGAAGGATTTCGCCGTATAGCCGCTCACGAGCACGAGCGGTCAGCAGTTTCGAATCACGAAGGCCAATTAAGCGATCACGCGGGGACAGCACAACAGCCGCAGCCACAACCGGCCCAGCCAGGCATCCCCGACCGGCCTCATCGACTCCGGCAACTCGAGAAAACCCGCGGCGGCGCAACTCCTTCTCGACCGTTCGGCCTGCGAAGGGCCGAGCCGAAAGCGAACGGGACGCCGCCGGCACCTCATCTACCCTGCGGAACGACGCTTCTCTCGTAGTCGGGCTGCTCGCCCGCGCAATTTCCGCAAAAAATACAACTTAGAGCGACGTACCCGAGCCGCCCGGCCGATCTCGACCTTATCAATGGACGGCGAATGCATCGGAAAAATCCGTTCGACGCCCTGACCGAATGACACTTTGCGAACCGTGAAAGTACTCCGCGCACCGGCTCGCCTTATGCCTATGACGACCCCTTCAAAGACCTGAATCCGCTCTTTCTCGCCCTCGCGAATCTTCACGTGCACGCGCACGGTCACTCCGGGCCTAAGGTCCGGTCGCTCCTGCAAGTGCGTCTGCTCTATGCTTTCAATAACATTCATGTGCCACTCCGGTTACATCCCCCTCGTGTCGCCCTGCAACTCCCGCAAAAACGCTCTTTCTTCTTCGTCGAGCACGGCGTCTTCCAGCAGATCGGGTCGTCGCTGCAACGTACGTTTTATTGCCTCGCGTTTCCGCCAACGCCCAATCTCTCCGTGATCCCCGGACAACAATACCTTAGGAACGGCTCGCCCGCTCACCGTCGCCGGCCTCGTATAGTGAGGATAGTCCAGCAGTCCTCGAACGAACGAATCCTCTTGCACTGACCGCCGGTCACCAACTACCCCAGGCACAAACCTCGACACCGCGTCGACCACCACCGCCGCTGGCAGTTCCCCGCCACTCACCACGTAATCACCGACGGAGATCTCGTCTGTCACTAGTTGGTCAAACACGCGCTCGTCAACGCCTTCATATCGACCGCACAGCAGAGCCACATGGCGCATCCGACTCAATCTTGTCGCCTCAGCTTGACAGAACGACCGCCCTTGCGGCGACAGTAACACAGTCGCTTCCGGCTCTCCGTGCTGCAGGCGAATAGCCTCGACGGCCCTGAAGAAGGGTTCCGACTTCAGCACCATGCCCGGCCCTCCGCCATAGGGCACGTCGTCTACCGTCCTGTAACGGTCGTCAGTATAGTCACGAAGGTCGTGGAGACCGACCTGCACCGCACCACGCTCAACGGCCCGTCCGATTACGCCCTCACGCAGCACCGCCTCGAGCATACCCGGAAAGATCGTTACGACATCGAACCTCAGTCCCGTTTCGTAATCCGACACCGCTCCTCCACCAACCGGTCACCCGGCACCAGCCGCACGAACCTCGCCACGAAATTGATTGAGTCCCAGCAGCCCGTCAGGAGGATCAATTCTGATCTGCCTCGCCTCAGGATCCACGCTCACGCAAATCGGGGAGACCATCGGGATTTGCACCTCGGCCGCGCCACAGCCCACAACCAACCGGCAGAGTTCAGCATTTCCTTCGATGCCCCTCACAATACCCACCATAGTCCCGCCCAGCGTCAGCACGCTACATCCGATCAACTCGTGGTGGTAAAACGAACCGTCCGGCAATGCCCTGAGATTTTCCTCTGGAATCCGGAGGTCCATTGCAGTCAGTGCCTCCGCCTCAGTCATCGTGCTGACCTCTTCAAATCCCAAGATCGGACGGTGCTGGTGAAATCGTACGTCGCAAATGGAAAGCCGGTCGATTCGACCATCGCGATGCACGTACAGATGATTTCCAGACCGAAAACGCTCGTCCACAAAATCACTGTCCGGATCAACAATGACCCGTCCCTTATTGCCGTGTGCTCGAGCGATGCGCCCGACCGACACCATCGCGTCCCAATTCAGGGTCACACCACTTTACGGCGTGTCGACGATATCCACGCTCACGCGTCGTTCATCAGACTCAGCCAATTCAGCAAGCGTACGAATTGCCGCTGCGGTTCGGCCCTGGCGTCCAATCATGCGACCCAAGTCGTGTCCAGCAGTCGACAGCTCAATGTGCGTGACGTCTCCTCCGTCTCGTTCAGCAACGGTCACATTATCCGCGCGGTCTGCCAGCGTCTGGGCAATCACTTCAACGACGTCGCGTGATCGACTCATGTCGACACCTGGGATTTATCGCCATCAGAGTCCCCAAGTTTCTCAACAGGACTCGCTAATTGCTCTGCGGCTTCGGTTGCCGCATTTTCAGCCGAGTTGCGAACGAGCAACGTTCGCACGGTATCCGAAAGCCTGGCCCCCTTGCTCACCCAATAAGCCACACGCTCCGGCTTGACGTGAAAGAGTTCCGGGTCCACGCACGGATCATAGTGGCCCACGATCTCCACAAAACGACCATCACGGGCCACACTCGACTCAATCACTACAACCCTATAGTGGGGCTTCTTTGTCGTGCCAACTCGCCTCAATCGAATGGTTAACATGCGTACGTCTTCTCCTCAATTACTGTCTCTTGCGTCGCGCAAGACCAGCGTCGCCAATCACACTCACCTGGCCTGCAGCCAAAGACTGTCTAGCGCACCACGGCGCCTCCCGCCCTTCTTCTTCTTTCGCGATTTCGATGTTGTCCCAACCGCCCGCAACATACGCCGCATTTCCATGAACTGCTTCAGCAGCCGGTTAACGTCCTGCACAGTAGTGCCACTGCCGCGGGCAATTCGCCGACGACGGCTCCCGTCGATTACTTGGCAGCGTCGTCGTTCACGAACTGTCATCGAATCAATGATGGCCGTAGTCCGCACAAGGCCCCCAGCATCGAACTCTCCAGGCGCATGGGATGCCAGTTGCCTCATGCCGGGAAGCAGGTCGACCAAACGGTCCAACGGCCCCATACGCTTGACCGCTCCAAGTTGCTCGCGCATGTCCTCCAACGTAAATTCGTTACGTTGGAGCTTGCCTTTCAATCGCGTTGCGTCCTCTTGACTAACAACTTGTTCCGTTTTTTCAACGAGCGAAAGCACATCGCCCATTCCGAGAATCCGAGACACGATCCGGTCTGGATGGAACGGCTGTAAGTCCTCCAAGCGTTCTCCATCCCCCACAAAACTAACCGGAGCGCCGACAACCGAAACGACGGACAGAGCGGCCCCGCCCCGAGCGTCGCCATCCATCTTGGTCAGCACCACACCAGTGATTCCCAGCCGCCGGTTGAATTCACCGGCGCTCTTGATAGCGTCCTGCCCGGTCATCGCATCAGCCACGTACAGCAGATCAGACGGCGCAATAGATGCCTTCAGCCCCTCGAGCTCGCCCATGAGCTCATCGTTGACATGCGACCGACCAGCCGTGTCAACGAGCACGACATCGAAACCAAGAGAGCTCGCCATTTCGATCGCGCCCTGGGCCCGATCCACAGCACCCACCTGAGGATCCGGCTCATGCACTCGAATTCCAGCATCTCCGGAGAGCGCAGCAAGCTGCTCGATCGCCGCCGGACGACGCACGTCGGTCGACACCACGAGGGGGTGGCGTCCCTGTGCCCGCAACCACCGAGCCAACTTGACGGTAGTAGTAGTTTTCCCGGCGCCCTGCAGCCCGAGCAATAACACCACCTGCGGCAACTGCTGCGCCTTCGAGAGCCCAGGCGAACCACTGCCGAGTAACGTGCGTAACTCATCGCGCACGATAGCAACGACCTGTTGCGCCGGAGTCAAGCTTTCAAGTACCGACCGATCAACCGCGCGGTCGCGCACGCGATCGATGAACGCCCCGACTACTTTGAAGTTGACATCCGCTTCAAGCAGCGCAATACGAATCCCACGCAACGCGGACTCGACCGTTTCCGGCGTGAGCTTTGACTCGCGTCGGACGGCAGCAAATACACCCTGCAAACGTTCACTAAGTGAGGCAAACATAGACGCTTACCGTTAACGCCCGCTAACGCTCTTTCCGACCCACCAAGAGAACGTCCGAACGCAACCATCGACACTCCCGATGGAACCGTTCATCGTAGCTTCGCAGTGACCATCCCGTCAACGAGGAGCTCCCGTCGACATCAAAATCGGCCAGGTCCTATACCGACTTGAGCGTATGCCCCAGTTTCACTTTTTTTGTGCGAAGGTACGAACGTGCCAGTTCCGACGTGGGCACTTCAAGCGGCACCGTGGTAGACACCGAAAGACCGTAGCCTTCCAAGCCCACGAACTTTCTAGGGTTGTTCGTCAACAAGCGCATGCTACGTACACCTAACTCACTGAGAACCTGAGCGCCGATCCCATAGTCCCGCTGGTCTGGCTTGAACCCGAGCCGCTCATTAGCCTCGACGGTGTCATATCCTTGGTCCTGCAATTCGTAGGCTCTAATCTTGTTCGTTAGCCCAATGCCTCGGCCTTCCTGATTGAGATACAGCAACACGCCTCGACCTTCGGTGGAGATACGGTCCATTGCAGCTGTCAACTGGGCCCCACAATCGCAACGAGCTGAATGAAAAGCCTCTCCCGTTAGGCACCGCGAATGGACCCGGACCAACACGTCCTCGCCGCCTTCGAGGTCGCCCCGAATCAGCGCGATATGTGTCTCGTCGTTCACCACACTCTCGAAAGCGACCAATTTGAAATCGCCGTACTCAGTCGGCAAATTCGAGGCAGCCACACGCCTTACTAACCGCTCGTTACGCATGCGGTATTTGATCAGGTCAGCTATGGTGATCATTAAGAGTTTGTGTTTCCGTGCAAAACGTTTCAGATCGGGCACACGGGCCATCGTCCCGTCTTCATTCATGATTTCGCAAATGACGCCAGCCGGCTGTAAACCGGCGATCCTTGCCAAATCAACTGCTGCCTCGGTCTGACCAGCTCGCACCAACACCCCACCCTCTCTCGCTCGTAGGGGGAACATGTGCCCCGGACGCGCCAGGTCCGCCGAGACCGTCTTCGGATCGACCGCCACCCGAGCCGTTACAGCTCGGTCAGCCGCAGAAATACCAGTGCTCGTTGATTCCTTGGCTTCAACCGACACGCAGAACGCGGTGTCAAACTGAGACGTGTTTTCTCTCACCATCAACGGGATATCGAGTTCGTCGAGTCGTTCGCCCGTCATAGGAAGACAAATCAGGCCTCGACCGAACTTCGCCATGAAATTAATGATTTCAGGCGTAGTCTTCTCCGCTGCGATGGTCAAATCCCCCTCGTTCTCGCGATCCTCATCGTCGACCACAATGATCATCTTCCCGTCACGGACCGCATCAATGGCGTCCGCAACCGGCGCAAAGGGCCCCAGCTGAGCCTCGGAAGCCAGCTTCAGAGCAGGCGCCTTACGCCTCCTCGTCTTCCGTGTGGTCTTCTCAGTCATCTTGCTCCTCGGCCCTCAGGGGGGGGAAATATTCGCCGATCGCCATCGCCCGAGCGACGTATTTCCCAATAATGTCGCACTCAAGGTTAACCGTTTCGCCGACCGTTTTGTTACTCAGATTGGTATGTTCCCAGGTAAACGGTACGATCTGCACCGCAAAGTTGCCCTTTTCTAGCGCAGCCACGGTCAGGCTGATCCCATCAACGGCCACAGACCCTTTGTTGACAAGACACGGCGCCAGCTCAGATGGGAAGGTTACCGTCACTCGGTGAAAGTCCGATTCGTGGCGAATGCCGTTGACCTGACCAACCGCATCAACGTGCCCTTGCACGAAGTGACCACCGACCCGTGCATCGGCACGCATCGATCGTTCGAGGTTAACAATGTGGCCCACCCGTAAAATCCCGAGTGTCGTGACCCGAAGGGTCTCTGGGGAAATCTCAGCGGCGAACGTTTCTGCGTCGGTTTCAACCACCGTCAGACAGACCCCGTTGACAGCGATACTCTCCCCTAGAGCCAAGTCGGCAGCCAGTGCGGTTGTCACCATTACCCGGGATCCATCCGGAATCGGAGTCAACTCGCAAACAGTACCGCGCGCCTCAATCAACCCGGTGAACATCGGTCTCCAGCAGTAAGTCCCTACCCAACCAACGTGGGGCACTCTCACCCAACGTAGCAATCGACACCTGCCCAAGCGGCACCCACGCGACCCCGGTCTCACCTAGCACAACTGGAGCCAAGTAAAGCCGAACTCGATCGACCAAACCCGCACCCCACATCGACTGATGCAGTAGGGCGCCTCCCTCAAGCAACAGGTCGCTTACGTCGTGTACTAGAAGCCGAGACAGCGCCGCCGCCGGGTCCCGCGCAGGCAACACCTCAACCACTGCCCCCGCCCGCTCTAGCCCCCCCGCACGGTCTGGCCAGCGAGCAACTCCAGCCTCCGTCGTCACGATCACCACCGGCCCAGCATCAAGCGTGCCAAGCAGGCGTGCGGTGGGCGGCGTCCTCATCCGCGTATCGAATACCACTCGAACCAACGGGCGCTGCCTTTCGGCACCACGTGCCGTCAGCAAGGGGTCGTCCACGACAACTGTCTCTGAGCCGACCGCGATGGCGTCCACAACGCCTCTCACGTCGTGGGCGTGGGCTGACGCTTCATGACCTGTCAATTGTGTGCGCTCACCTGGTGCCACCGCAATCTTGCCATCCAGGCTCAACGCCACCTTCATCGTAACGAATGGCCTGGCGCGGCGTTGCACCGTAAAGAAAGCCTCGTTGAGACGCGTGGCCTCCGCCTCGCGGACACCGACCGTGACCGAAATCCCCCGTTCGCGGAGATACCGAATACCGGCCCCACGAACACGAGGGTCAGGGTCTTCCACTCCGACTACGACCGCTGCCAAACCGGCTTGCACGATCCGTTCGACACACGGTCCAGTTCGGCCTTTATGACAACAGGGCTCCAGCGTGCAATAGAGCCATCCCCCCGTAGCGGCGTCACCGGCTTCGTCGAGCGCAACGACTTCGGCATGTCGGCCACCGGCACGAGCGTGGTATCCGCGTCCGACCACGTAACCGCGCTGGGTCACCAAGGCGCCGACCATAGGATTTGGACTCGTTGCGCCACGCCCGCGTGCCGCCAGCGCAAGGGCCTCGGCCATTAGCGCATCGTCGCTCGTCTGTATCAACTCACTCACCAAACCGGTTCAAACAGCGCCTCCACATAATGCTCCGCAGAAAACGGCAGCAGGTCATCTAGCTCTTCTCCGACGCCAACGTATCGGATAGGCACCCCAAGTTCCGACGTAATCGCTGCGGCAATCCCACCTTTAGCGGTACCGTCGAGCTTGGTTAACACGACACCGGTCACGCCTGCAGCCTCCAGAAATGCCCGCCCTTGTGCCAATCCGTTCTGTCCGACGGTGGCGTCGAGCACGAGCAGGGTCTCATGTGGCGCGCCAGAGACGACCCGGCCCGCGACCCGCCTGATCTTGTCGAGCTCCCTCATCAAATTGACGTGAGTGTGAAGACGTCCAGCCGTGTCAATCAACACGACGTCTCGTCCTCTCGCCTTACCCGCAGAGATCGCGTCGAACACGACCGCGGCGGGGTCGGTCCCCGACCGTGCCCGAACAAAATCGGCACCAACCCGCCTAGCCCAGATCTCAAGCTGCTCGACCGCTGCCGCTCGAAACGTATCCGCTGCGCAAATCACGGACCGCTCACCCGCTTGATTCAGCAGATGGGCTAATTTGCCGACGCTCGTGGTCTTCCCCGTGCCGTTAACACCGACGACAAGAACAACCCGTGGCCGCACAGTGGTAGGCCGTGCCCCCTCCGTTCCATCCAGTAACCGTCGCAACTCAGCCTTGACCACGGATCGAACGTCCGCGGTTCCACCCCGGCTCCCCGCCACCTCAAGCAGACGCGCCGTGGCAGCGACGCCGATGTCCGCTTGGAGCAAAGTCTCTTCGAGAGCGACCAAGCCCTCACCCGAAACGTCTCCGTCCAAGCCGCCCGTCTCGCGAGTGACCGTATTAGCGAACAGGCTGGACAGTTGGTTCGTTGTGAGTCGCAGGCCGTTTCGAAGTCGATTGAATACACTCACGAGTCCACTATCTCACAGGGGTCTCGCCGCCTCGCGGTCACCATCGGTTTCGGCTCTCTGCCGTCTAAGCATGAGGGTATCGACCGCGACCCGGGTCTCAGTACGACCAGCCAGAACGTCAGCCATCTGGGTCACAATGGGAAGTTCCACTCGGAAGCGCTGCCCGAGTTCGAGAGCCGCCTCCGTCGTCCGAACGCCTTCAGCGACAGTCCGCATACCTGCAAGTATCTCGCTCACAGGACGGCCACGTCCCAGTTCGATCCCCACTTGGCGGTTGCGACTAAGTCCACCCGTGCAGGTCAAGATAAGGTCACCTAGACCGCTCAATCCAGACAGGGTCTCTCGACTGCCTCCCATCGCACAAGCCAGACGGGAAATTTCGGCAAGCCCCCGCGTGATTAAGGCAGCCATGGCATTCGGCCCCAAACCAAGTCCCTCAACCACCCCGGCTGCAATGGCAATCACATTCTTCATCGCGCCGCCCATTTCGACTCCCGTCACGTCGCCACTGACATACAACCGCAGCGCGGAAGATCGAAATCCCGCTTGCACCGCCTCAGCGGCCTCCGAGTCAAGACTCGCCACGACCACCGCGGTTGTCTTCTCACGCGCAAGCTCGAAAGCAAAGCTGGGCCCAGAAAGAACCACTACCCGCTGCGAAGCGCCCGCCTCCTGCGTGATGATTTCTGACATCCGATTTAAAGTTCCACGCTCGATCCCCTTCGCCGCGCTAACAAAGGTCACCCCTGTCCGTAATAGCGGTGCGACCTGCCTGATGACCTGACGCGTCACGTGCGACGGCACCGCCGACACTATGCACTCGCTACCCTCAAGCGCCTCCTCAAGCGAAGCAGTCGGCAATAGGCCAGACGGGAACAACACGTCCGGCAGATAGACCGTATTGCACCGCTCCTGACGCAAACGATCGACATGCCCCGCATTCCTTGCCCACAACCGAGCTTGGGTGCCAAGACGAGCCACGTGAATGGCCAGTGCTGTACCCCACCCTCCAGCTCCCAGTACGGTGACAGTCCTCATCGAGTCACCCGTATGGTCATCATTTTGCCTTTCTCTTCTCCCTCGACCGAGGACCCACGATTCTGCCCTCCCCGAGGCGCGGTTCACCACCCGCTTGTAGTCGGGCCAAATTCGAACGGTGTCGGAATACCACCAATGCAGCCACCGCCACCGCCAGTACGACGAGCGGCACCTTCCCACCCAAAAAAACCACGGCTACCGGAAGGCAGAACGCAGCGACCATCGATCCAACTGACACATAACGGCTCGTACCTGCCGCGATGATAAATGCGGCCAAACTAACGAGAGCCGACGGAAGTGACAGCAGCAGGAAGACGCCGAACGCCGTTGCCACTCCCTTACCACCATCGAATCCAAGCCAAATTGGGAACACGTGCCCCGCCACGGCGGCGCCAGCGACCGCGGTAGTCGTCACGACGTCAGTCCCCATTTGGGTTGCCAGCCACACGGCCGCGCAGCCCTTGGATACATCTAAAACCAGCACAGCCAACGCTGCCACGGAACCTCGCACACGCCACACATTGGTCGCGCCTGGATTGCCACTCCCAGTGGTTCTAACCTCGGGCCCGGCGATCAACAACGCAAACGGAGTTGACCCCAGAAGATACCCACAAAGAATCGCCAGCCAGGTCATGTCAGAACATGCCGATGCAGCTTAGAAGAGCGCCTACCAAAAACCTAGGCTGGCGCCAATCAAAGGCAACATCCAGAGCGACCGCACCACCCGCCCTGGCACACCTATCTCGACGACCAGTTCTTGGAAACAGCATTGCATCCAGAACTGTAGCCGCAGTTTAGGTTCAGCTACGACTGGGGAGAGTATGCCCTGCTCCCTCACGCTGTAATGTACGCCGTAGCAGGTCAAGTGCGAAGCGCGTCGCAGCACGCCTGACGGTTCCACGGTCTCCCGGAAGCTGCACCGTCTTCGCTTGACGCTTATCACCGGGTCCAACGACGCCGACACACACTGTGCCTACTGGTTTCATCTCGCTTCCTCCTCCGGGACCAGCGACACCAGTCACGCCAATTCCGACGTCC
>DQEK01000280.1:11243-18192 GCA_003533545.1 Acidobacteriota bacterium
GAAAGCACCGACATCTTGACATCATTGTCGTACGCGATGACGCCGCTCCTCACGTAACGCGAGCTGCCAGGAACGTCGATGAGACTTGCCGCCACAAGCCCCCCCGTGCACGACTCACCAATGGCAACATAAAGCCCCTTCCGTTCAAGAAGGCCTCCGACCACTTCCGGCAACGACTGACCATCCGTACTAAACACGTCGTTTCCAAGCACCTCTTTCAATTCAGTGGCGGCCGCCTCCAAAACCGATTCGGCCGCCGCGCGACTAGCAGTTCGCGTCGAAAGGTGGAGTTCAACGAGACCTGGGGAGGCCAAAACGGTCGTCTCGACCGAAGGAGCGGAATTCCTCCAACGCGAATACACGGGCTGGGCCAGTTCCTCGACGTGGGATTCCCCTCGACCTCCGACGCAAAGCACGCGACTGTACAAACGATTTCGAGTAGCCCTGACACGCAGACGGGTCTTAACCAATCCGAGAAACATTGGCTCGAGTTCTCGCGGTGGCCCGGGGAGAAGCAGGATGACTCGGTCGTTTTCTTCAAGCCACAAGCCGGGTGCAGTCCCACGCGAATTACTCAGCACGACCGCGCCATCGGGAACCCGAGCTTGTCGCCGATTATTCTCCGGCATGGTCCACCCGCGAGCCGTGAATCTGGCTCGCAAACTTGCAGCGATCTCAGTGTCCTCTCTCAACGCCCGTCCGAGAACCTCTGCAACGGTTTCCCGCGTCAGGTCATCCTCTGTCGGCCCAAGTCCGCCACACACGACGACCAGATCCACTCGAGTCAAAGCTTCACGCACCGCCGCTCCGAGATCGCATCGGTCATCTCCAACGACGGATTTTCGACGGACAACAATCCCCTGTTCGTTTAGCCGGGCAACGAGGAATAACGAATTCGTGTCAACTCGGAACGGCGTCAACAACTCCGTTCCAACGGCAATGATCTCAGCCGTGGACAAGGTGGCACCAGACGCCGCGTTCATTGCAGCGCTGCTCCCATCCACAACACCACGCGGAGCGTCGCCTGCGCATAGATTCCCGCCACCAAATCGTCGGCCATGATGCCCCATCCCCGCGGCAGCACCTCAACTTGGCGAGCCGGAAACGGCTTGACAATGTCGAAAAAACGAAACGCGAGGAACCCCACGATGGAACCGACGAACCCGACTGGGACCAAAAGCAGGGTAACGAGCATGCCGGCCACTTCGTCGACGACCACTAATCCCGGATCGCGCCGCTCGTAAAAGGTCTCCGCTATCGAAGCCGCGGCGACCCCAGCCGCAACGACGACCAGTAGCGTGGCGCCCTCAAGCCAGACAACGCCTGTCGACCTCACGATCCAAAAAATAACGAGCCCAACCGCCGACCCCACCGTGCCTGGGGCCAGTGGCGCGAACCCGCACGGACCAACAGTCGCGATACCCACGGCCAAGCGCTGCGTAAACGCTCTC
Organism: Acidobacteriota bacterium; assembly: GCA_003533545.1. Classification (GTDB taxonomy): domain Bacteria; phylum Acidobacteriota; class Vicinamibacteria; order Vicinamibacterales; family UBA8438; genus DQEK01. Next base: position 12,695 of record DQEK01000280.1, read on the forward strand.
ATTGGGCTGCTCGGATGAGGCAAAAACCACCGCCGAGAAAATCCGCTGCTACGTAAGGGTGAGCAACAACAGGAGTCATGGCTTAACCTAGACGGGGCCGTGACAAACAGCAGTTCCAGACATCGGATAGTGCCCGCATCGTACTTTTTATCCTCTGTGAGGCTCCGCCAAGGTCACTTTCGGTCTCGGCCCAAAGGTGGATTCACCGACGCAGACTAGACCCGTTTCACCCAAGTCCCCGCAATCCGATCCTGCATACTGTCCTGTTTCGAGGCGACACACATCCAGGCAATTCCCGCCCCTAATGGCAGTATTGCCAGCCCAAGCGCTACGGCTCTCACCAAAGCGGTAGAAATGGTCACAGAGCCACCGTCCAGATCCACGACTCGAATACGAAGGATCATTTGCCCGAACGTCTGCCCTCCCACTCCAGTCAACAGAACAACGTATCCCCCGTTCAGCAATAAGAGAAACGCTGCCAGCGGCAGAACCGGTAGTACGCCAAAAGCTTCCATGTCCAGTTCGGTAAGCCGAAGCGTTAGGCTGACGACAACCGCATCCAGCAGCAGCAACAATGCGAGGTCGAACAGGCCAGCGAACATGCGCGACGGCACCGTCGCGTAACGCGCTCTGGCGGGTCCTGGTAGCGACGTCTCTCTCGGAACGCCCCGCGAACCTCTCAAAGTTGCAGGCGTTCCGCCTGTAGGCCGTTTCTCAGCGTGCCTCTTCGGAATGATTGCCGACGGTCGCGTTGCCGGCGCTGGAGAACGCGAAGGACCTCGCCCCGACTCAGGAGGAACCGATTCAACCGGAAACAATGGGAGCCCAGAGCTCTTTCCGAGGACACCCTCCTCCAAAGAGGCCGAACGCGCCCGCCGTGAGCCGCGACGTCTGGTCGGCATGGAAGGCACGTCAACATCGCGACTCTGTCCCATCGTCTTCAGCAACCAACCTTCATCATAGTAGCGGCAACTGAGAACCGCAGAACCCGCTCCACTTGAGCCACGCGCGGCCGTCGCAACCATTGCCCTGGTGAAGTTCCGGCAACAACATCTCCAGTTCCAGTTAAGTCAAGACCCTCGATTGCAAGCGGTATGGTGTCACGTGCCTTCACAGTAGTACCAGGCTCCCGCCACGCTGTCAGCACACACACCATCGGCAGGGAACCTATTTCCCCATTTTGCCCTCAAGAAACCAGGGCTCAGCCTGGCGCCACCACACACTCGCGCCATCTCTGAGGTAGCTCTCGGCTCGCGAGCGGCCGAGGCTGCGTGTCATCGGGTGGGGTCGGACATGGGGACCTGACCGGAAAGGGCCGAACCGGAAACGTTCCGCGCCAACTTCGCGCCCATCCGCTACCAAAACACGATTATCGCTGCACCCAGGACGACCGTCAACCGCCGCCTATCCCCCACTCACGGGTGCCTCCAGATCGTACCCAACGCCTGTGGTATACCTTCTTGGTGAGCCTAATAGAAGCAATCCCAAACATCAGTGAAGGAAAGCGCACCGGCGTCATAGAGGCTTTCACCGTGGCCGTCTGCAGTCCCGCGGATGTCGAACTCCTCAACCAATCGTCCGACGCGGCTCACAATCGAACCGTCTTCACGCTCGTAGGGACACCAGCGGGGCTGACCAACGCTCTTGTCGCACTTTACGACGTGGCGCTCCGCAACATCGACCTAAAGACACACCGAGGCGAACATCCACGTATCGGCGCTGTGGACGTGGTCCCCCTCGTGCCACTGGCTCCGAGAGACATGCCCTTGTGTGTCACTACCGCCACTGCGCTGGCGGAAACCATAGCCAGTCAGTTCGACGTACCCGTGTACCTGTACGCAGACGCTGCCACTCGCCAGAACCGACATAGACTCGAACAGATCCGGAGCGGTGAGTTCGAAGGGCTCTCGTCAAAAATGTCCCAGCCAGCGTGGCGACCAGACTTCGGTCCCACGAGCCCACATCCCTCTGCAGGCGCGTCGGTCATCGGCGCTCGGCGTCCGCTGGTCGCCTTTAACGTGAACCTGGAGACCGGCGACCTCAACATTGCCAAGCGAATTGCTCGTACGGTCCGTGAATCAAGCGGGGGGTTGCCCGCCGTCAAGGCAATCGGAATACGCACACGGGACCCAAGCGTGGTCCAGATTTCCATTAATTTAGTCGACTACCGACGCACTCCGCTGCACGTAGTGTTCGACGCAGTACGCGATGAAGCTAGTCGCCTGGGAACCAACGTCCGGAGTAGCGAACTCATCGGGCTCGCCCCCGCTGAAGCCCTCCATGCCGCCGCCACTCACCGTCTACATCTGGAAGGTGTCACAACGGACCAGGTACTCGAATACCGATTGCGGCACTGTCCTGATCCCAAACGACCCCAGCCGAATGAAAAAAACGAAACTTAACGCCTGCAATGCCGAGTGCCGCACTGGGCCGCTCCTTCTAGAAAATGCGACGCTCATTCCTTTGTCCCAAGTAGGTCACGCAGTTCCGTCATGAACTCCCCGATGTCTCTAAAATGACGATACACAGAGGCAAACCGCACATAAGCAACCTTATCTAGGGCTTTCAGTTCCTGCATCACAAAGGCACCCACCTCATCGGTCGGAATCTCCTTTTCTGGACGATCCTGCAGCATTGTCTCAACTCGGTCCGCAATCGCTTCCACCGCAGCCACCGACACCGGCCGCTTCTCGCACGCCTTGAGCATGCCCAACGTAACCTTTTGGCGATCAAAACGTTCTCGGCTACCGTCCTTCTTCACCACCATGTAGGGAATTTCATCGATACGCTCGTAGCTAGTGAACCTCCGGCCGCAGTCTTGGCACTCGCGACGTCGTCGTATGACCTCACCCTCCCTGCTCTCTCGAGAATCAACGACCTTGTCACCAAGACGACCACAAAACGGACACTTCACATCGCCCCCTCGTGTCTTGAATACGCCTCTGCAATCCCGACAATTTCACCGCAACCCATCCCGGGGACACTACTCCCCCTCACCGATCCTCCGCTCAGACCCCAACTCCTCCTGATCGCCCATTCGGGCACCATCAACAGCCAAAGTGGCAGCACCCTTGAGGGTTAACCCCGTACGAAGCATCAACACAATGCCGACGACTGTGATGGGTCCGAACGACAGCGCATGAGTCACGAGCGCGGCACCGACCGCCGCATCTACCGGCGCGTCGTAAAGCCCCATCACACCCGCCTGGAAGCCCGCATGGAAGCCGCCGACACCAGCCGGAGTGGGAACCGCCACTCCGAAAACCATCAGCACCATCACGAGCAGCGAACCACTCAGGGGTAACGGAATGTCAAAAGCATGACATACACACCAAGCGGACAACGCCACAGAAAGCCACACCGGCAACGACCAACTTAGCGCGACAAGGAGGCGACCGGGCTCACGCGCGACTCCGAGTCCAGCGCTGAATTTGGCAAAGAACCTGCCAGCGGAACCAGTCACCCCGACCGGCAGCACGCCGGCGACCCGGCCCATAACGTCACGTAGTCGCTCCGGTGCTCTGGCGGCGAAAACAATTAGAGCCAGCGACGCGGCCGCGACCGCGGCCGCCACCAGGCCCACTCCCCGAAGCGCGTTAAGTGCCGGCCAGTCCACGGCCCGCACGGTCCCACTAAAAAACAGTAAAAATACTCCTAGCAGCGTAACCACCACGATCAGATCGAGCAGACGTTCCAGCACGATTGTCGCAAACACCGCGCTCGCACTCAATTGTTCGCCACGAGCCAGAAGATAGGGACGCAGCACTTCACCAAGTCGCCCCGGCAACACAGCTGTCGTAGCAAAGCCAATAGCCGTTGCTCGCCAGGCCGCTAAGAAGCCGACCTGTCCAATGGGTCCAAGCAACTGCTGCCACCGTCTAACCCGGAAGGCATAAGACAGCGCGATAGCCAGCAGCGAGCCGCACACAAGGTCAAACCTGGCGCTCCGAATCTCGGACCAGACCGACGCGAAGTCCGCGTTCCTCAGAAACAGTGCCATAAGGCCCACCGCGAGCCCCAGCCCGATAACGGTACGGACATGGTCACGCATGTGCTACATCGGCCAGAAGTCTCACGCGCTTTCGGCGGACTATGGTGACCATCTGCAATGTCATACTAAGGAAAGAAGCGAACCGAGCGACCAGGCAATCCGTACCGCGCGACGTAGCAGGCAGCCATCGGAACGGCGGCGCGGCAGAACCAAGTTTGAGCGACTGTACTACAACGTCCGACCCGACGTATAACCAGCGCGATCTTGGTTCTTGCCGGACAGGCCTGTCTTATGTAAGCTGAGCGCTTCTTTTGGTTCACGAGGGGCCATTGTGACGTCCGCGCACACGCTATTCGAAACCTCGCTCCACGGTCTGACCCCACAACGCCGCGGCAAGGTTCGAGATCTCTACATCGTCGACGACCATTTGTTAATCGTCGCCACCGACCGCATCTCCGCCTACGACGTCATCCTGGATTCAGTAATCCCAGACAAGGGCAAGGTACTTACACAGTTGTCCGCGTTCTGGTTCTCTCGAACCAATGACATAACGACGAACCATTTGGTTTCAACCGCCCCAGAGGATTACCCAGAATCCTGTCAGCCGCACGCCGAGCTGCTTCGCGGTCGTTCTATGCTGGTGCGGAGAACCGACCCCATACCCGTCGAGTGCGTTGCACGAGGGTACCTGGCCGGGTCAGGGTGGGCCGACTACCAGCGCACCGGTGCGGTCTGCGGGGTCCAGCTGCCAGCCAATATGAGGCAATCAGACCGCCTGCCTGAACCCATCTTCACGCCAGCCACCAAGGCCACGAGCGGACACGACGAGAACATCACAGCAGCGCAAGCAGCAGAAATCGTTGGACCAAAGTTGATGGATCGCCTGCGCGAGCTAACTTTGGCTCTGTACGCACACGGCGCGGCTCATGCCGAATCTCGTGGCATCATCGTGGCAGACACGAAGTTCGAATTCGGACTTGTGCGCGAAAAGGGACACGGCGATGTCAAGGACCTCCGCGATGGAGACGAGATCGTACTAATCGATGAGGCCCTGACACCAGACTCGTCCAGATTCTGGCCTCAGGGCGCGTATCGTCCAGGAGTCGCTCAACCCAGCTTCGACAAGCAGTTCGTTCGCGACCACTTGGATGCAATAAAGTGGGACAGGCGACCGCCAGCACCCGTGTTGCCAGATTCCGTCATTTCCAAGACCCGTGAGAAATACCTCGACGCCTACCATCTACTGACTGGCCACGAGCTCGGTTAGCGCGGGCACGGTCGAATGGAGGAACCACAGTGCGCGATCAGTTAAACCGGTTGGTCGACGAAATGGTAGCGAAGGGGATTCTGTACGAAGATGCCCGCCAGGAATTCGAGCGCCGCTTCATCAGTCGAGCCCTAGCACGCTCTCAAGGCAAGGTCGGCCGGGCGGCAAAAATGCTCGGCATCCACCGAAATACCCTCAGCCGAAAAGTGTCCGAATATCGGCTAAAGCGCACCGGCTGAC
>DQEK01000280.1:18573-20750 GCA_003533545.1 Acidobacteriota bacterium
TAGCGCCAGCTAGAATTAGCACTCGACTACAGAGAGTGCTAGCTCTCCACGATTGCCCTTAGCTACAGGGGCTATTCTTAATATTTCAAGGGAGTCGGACACACCATGGCAATCAAGGTACGACCATTGCATGATCGGATCATCGTCCAGCGTCTGGACGAAGAAGAGGAACAGCAAGTCGGCAGCATCATCATTCCAGACACCGCCAAGGAAAAGCCGCAACAAGGCAAAGTCGTGGCGGCTGGTAAAGGCAAGGTCAAGGAAGACGGTGGACTGCTACCGATGGACGTCAAGGACGGCGACACGATCCTTTTCGGCAAGTACTCGGGCCAGGAGATCAAACTTGACGGCGAAGAGTATCTGATTATGCGCGAGGACGAAGTTCTGGGCGTCGTCAGTAAGTAGCCCACGGCAACATAAAAATAACCGACTAGACAGCGACCAATGGGTTGGATGCATGGCCGGTCGGTTGAACTGATTTTCTGATTGGAGCAAAGAGAACATGGCAAAGCAAATTGTCTATAGCCAGGAGGCAAGACAGAACATCCTCGCGGGCGTCGATCAGTTGGCTAACTGTGTCAAGGTGACACTGGGACCGAAGGGTCGTAACGTGGTCCTCGACAAAAAGTTCGGCTCGCCAACGATAACTAAGGACGGCGTGACGGTCGCAAAGGAAATCGAACTGCAGGACTCGCTCGAAAACATGGGCGCACAGATGGTTCGCGAGGTGGCCAGCAAGACCTCTGACATTGCTGGAGACGGCACTACTACAGCCACCGTTTTGGCTCAATCCATCTACCGCGAAGGCGCCAAGAACGTGGTTGCCGGCGCGAACCCAATGGATGTAAAACGCGGCATCGAAGCGGCGGTCTCGGCGGTGGTTAGCAATCTCGAGGATCTATCGCGTGCCGTCACCGGGGACATGATCGCGCAAGTGGGTCAGATCTCTGCGAACAACGACGAAACCATCGGCAACATCATCGCCCAGGCGATGGATAAGGTCGGCAAGGATGGTGTTATCACTGTCGAGGAAGCGCGCACCCTCGAGACCTCTCTAGAGGTGGTCGAAGGCATGCAATTCGACCGGGGCTATCTCTCACCCTACTTCGTAACAGATTCCGAGCGAATGGAAGTAGTGCTGGAGAACCCGATCATCCTCATCCACGAGAAGAAGATCAGCTCGATGAAAGACCTCCTACCCCTACTCGAGCAGGTTGCTCGGCTCAACCAGCCTCTGCTGATTGTGGCGGAAGACGTTGAGGGGGAGGCGCTCGCCACTCTCGTGGTCAACAAACTGCGAGGCACGCTCCAGGGCGCAGCTGTCAAGGCACCAGGGTTCGGAGACCGGCGGAAAGCGATGCTCCAAGATATCGCCGTCCTCACCGGAGGCAAAGCGATCACTGAGGACCTCGGACTAAAGTTGGAAAACATCCGTGTCGAGGATCTCGGCAAGGCCAAGAAGGTCACAATCGACAAGGACAACACGACCATTGTCGAGGGCGATGGAACGCACGCCGCCATAGAGGGGCAAGTCAAGCAGATTCGCACCCAAATCGAGGAAACGACCTCGGACTACGACCGCGAGAAACTTCAGGAACGGCTCGCGAAACTCGTGGGCGGTGTTGCCGTTATCAAGGTCGGCGCGGCCACTGAAACCGAGATGAAGGAGAAGAAGGCCAGAGTCGAAGATGCCATGCACGCGACCAAGGCCGCCGTCGAAGAGGGGATCGTCCCTGGGGGCGGCGTCGCCCTCCTACGTAGCCAAGCCGCACTAGCGGACCTGAAGCTAGAAGGCGACCAACAGATCGGAGTGAATATTGTGCGTCGAGCCTTGGAGGAACCGATGCGTTGGATCGCAACTAACGCGGGTCAGGAAGGTTCGATCGTCGTCGCAAAGGTTCGGGAGCAAAAAGACGCGGAGGAAGGCTTCAACGCTCAGTCCGAGACATACGAAAATCTCATCAACGCCGGAGTCATCGACCCGACCAAGGTCGTCCGGGCCGCGCTACAGAACGCCAGCTCGATTGCTTCTTTACTGCTGACCACGGAAGCACTCGTTAGCGAGCTTCCCGAGGAGAAGTCCGCCGGCGGTGGCATGCCCCCTGGCGGCGGGGGAATGGACGGCATGGGTGGCATGGGCGGCATGATGTAGTAGCAGCTAGCCAGTCGCACATTCG
>DQEK01000008.1 GCA_003533545.1 Acidobacteriota bacterium
ACGGTCAGCTTCGGTTTAGTGATTTACCGGTTGCCACTGCTGAGGGCTCGTAACGAACTTGAGTCCTGGGTGTCGCGTGAAGCAGCGTTCTTGGCAAACAACTGGATTCTGCTGTTTTCGGCCGTCTTTGTACTGTTTGCCACGATGTTTCCGACGCTTAGCGAGGCCGTCACTGGCGCTCGGCTGACTGTCGGTCCGCCATTCTTTACTAAGTGGATGCTGCCGATCGGTCTCATCTTGTTGACATTGACGGGCATTGGTCCGCTGCTGGCGTGGCGCCAGTCGAGTGTATCGAACCTCCGGTACCAGTTCGCATGGCCGGTGACGGCGGCTCTGGTGACTGGGGGAGCTCTCTACGTAGCAGGGTTTAGGGTTTGGGTATCCGGCATCTGTTTTGCGCTGTGTGCATTCGTGGTTGGGACCATCAGTCAGGAGTTTGTGCGAGGCGCAGCCGTGCGGCGTGAAGTCACTGGCACCGACTTGTTTACCGCCCTGATGGGCCTCGTCGGTCGTTCTCGTCGGCGGTATGGTGGCTACATTGTTCACGTCGGCATCGTATTGATGTTTTTGGGTTTCGCCGGGGCAGGTTACAAGCTTGACTCGCAGGTGCTGCTCAGGCCCGGAGATACGCATGAGATCGGACAGTACTCGGTGCGGTACGATCGCCTGAGTCAGAATACCGACTCTCAGAAGCAAATGATTACAGCCCACATGACTGTGCTCGAAGACGGCGCGACCGTGGGGGAGTTGTACCCAGCGCGGTGGTTCTTTTTCAAGCATGAGACCGAGCCTACGACCGAGGTCGCGCTACGACGGACGGTTTCGGAAGACCTGTATATCGTGTTGGCGGGTTACGAGTTAGACGACCAGGCGGCGAGTTTTCAGATTACTGTCAACCCGCTAGTGAATTGGATCTGGTTCGGGTTTACGGTGCTTGCTTTGGGGACGGGACTCGCGTTGCTACCGGAGAGTGCGTTTGCCTACGCGGGGGCAACTGTGCCGGGAGGGGCTGCCACCGCTTCCACGCTGTTACTTGCCGGGGCGCTGACGCTGGTAGGCCCACGGGTGGCTCTGGCGCAGCCTCAGCTACTTGAGAGCGCTCGGCAAGAGGTGAATGTGCCGACGAGCGCACTCGAGATCGACTTACGTCGGTCGCTGGTCTGCATGTGCGGCAGTCCGGGGTGCGGTAAGAAGATCTTGGCCGAGTGTACGTGTGCGGAGGCTGCAGCGACCCGCGATGAGCTTAAACGCTTGGTGGCAGACGGGTTGACTCGAGATGAAGTGCTGCAGTTCTACGTTGAGAAGCACGGGAGCCAAGAGGCGCTCGCCGCACCGCTCGACGAGGGGTTCAACCGACTCGCTTGGCTCTTTCCTTATATGTTGGCGGCTACCGGGGCCATTGCCATGGGCGGCGCGGTCGTTCGTTGGACGCGCTATGGCCAAGAGCCAGATGGTGGGGCTGTCGTGGCGGACGCTAAGTCTGACGTGCAACTCGAAGCCCGGCTGGATGATGAGCTCCGGAACCTCGACTGACTCTCCTTCGTTCCGTCCCTGGCAAGTATTCACGGTCACTGCTCTGCTGGGGGCGACTGCTGCTATCGTCGTTACGAAGCCATCGGATGTCATCGTCCTGGTCCTGATCTGCTTAACGGTCGGTTCCGCCGGACTCGTCGGTTTGATGACGTACCGCACCCTCAGGCCACTGACGCAAAAGGAACACCGAGAGACCGCCACCATGGCTGGCTCGCGGACGCGTGCGGCTGTCGAGCGGGAGAAGACCCTCGTCCTGCGTTCCATCAAAGAGCTTGAGTTTGACCGGGCTATGGGGAAGGTCTCAGACCGAGATTTTGATGAAATGGGGCGCCGGTTACGTGAGCGGGCGCTTCGTCTGATGAAGCAGTTGGATGTGACGGCGGTCGATTTTCACGCGTTAATTGAGCGTGAACTTGGGAAACGGCTCGCCGATTCCGGTGAGTCGACGATACCGGCCGTATCGTTGACTGGTTTGGTGTGCGGGGCTTGTCAGACGGAAAATGACAGAGACGCCAGCTTCTGCAAAGGATGCGGGACGTCCCTGTCCATGGGAGAGGCGTAGAGTGCGGGTGCATCGGGAGAGACGGTAATGCGAGCATGTTGGAGCAGGTGCACCATGCGGACGGCGCTCACGGCGATTCTTGCGTGTCTCGCGTTAACGATGGTCGCCGCACAACCCGACCCTAGGCAGATGTCTGGGATCCCGAGGCCGGACCAGAACCTGGGGGACGGACTGATTACCGTTCGCGTGATTCGGGGGTCGTTTGCTAATAACGTGACCGATCATCCCGTCGAGTTAAGAGGCGGCGACAGGGTGTTGACGGCTGAGACAGACGCAGAGGGCCGTGCGACGTTTTCTGGTTTGCTCACGGAATCGCAGGTCGTCGTGGAGACGACGGTCGACGGGGAGACACTGACCTCTCAGCCGTTCGACGTTCCAGCTACGGGAGGTGTGGCGGTGTTGTTGGTAGGCGGGAGTGGCGGTGTGCCGGGGGACCCGGTTGCGATGCCAACCGCCCGCGCCGGTCGTGTGACCTTCGGTCAGGATTCCAGGATTCTCGTCGAGCTCGGTGAGGAAAACATCGAGGTCTACTACTTGTTGGATGTGTTGAACGTCGCTGATGCGCCGGTCGAACCCGATACGCCGTTCGAGTTTGTGCTGCCGTCAGGGTCTCAGGGTGCGACCATTCTTCAGGGGTCGAGCCCGCGTACGCTGGTCGACGGTGATCGGGTTTGGGTGACTGGTGGATTTGGTCCGGGTCTGACGCCGGTGCGGGTAGCCTATATCCTCCCGTATGCTACTGGCGCGCTTGCTTTGTCGCAGACTTTCCCGGCCGACTTCGATCAGGTGCTGGTGTTTGTCGAAAAATGGGACACCATGAACGTCACCTCTCCGTTGATCGATCGTCGGGGTGAAATGGCGGCCGATGCTACGGGTGGGTCCCCGCTGCTTTGGGGGGCCGGTGGACGCGTAGCGGCTGGTCAGGCCGTTGAGTTTGAATTGACCGGGCTGCCTCACCATGGAGCGTGGCCGCAAAACACAGCTCTCACTTTGGCCCTTCTCATCATTGCGGTGAGTGCTTGGGGGTCTACGGGAGTCGACGAGCGAAATCCTGCTGTCCGGCGGCTGGAATCGCTCCATACTCGCAGGGAGAAGCTCTTTAGCGACTTGGTCAAAATCGAACGACAACATCGCTCGGGTAAGATCGGAGCCACACGGTATGGGACCCGCCGGGCCGAGTTGTTTGACCGCCTTCAATCAGTATTGCGTGACCTTGATGAGGGACTCGTGCGGCCCGAGATGGTCGCTTCCGCCTCACCGCGCGCGGTTGTAGCCTAGCCAATTCATCTTTGCGGGACTCGCGGTGTCTCAATCTGAGATTACGAACTTCACGCAGGTTACGGTCGACGACGTTTCCCGTTTCTACGGTCGTCGGCGGGCGTTGTCGCATGTCCGGCTGACCTGTGTCGCGGGCGAGGTTGTTGGACTGCTCGGTCCTAACGGTGCTGGAAAATCGACCCTACTCTGGGTGCTGTCGACGCTGGCCGAACCATCCACGGGGGAAGTTCGCTACGGGCATCGGACGGCCCGGCAGGGCGGCGCGGACCTACGCTCGCAGATTGGATTTCTTTCCCACGAACTGCAGTTGTATCCTGAGCTTACCGCCAGAGAAAACCTTGAGTTCTTTGCGAGCCTCTACGGTTTGGATGACCCTGGGACTCGGGCAATTGATGCGTTGGGATCGGCCGGCTTGTCCGATCGAGCGGACGACGTGGTCGAGGGATTCTCCCGAGGGATGCGTCAGCGTCTCGGACTTGAGCGCGCGCTGCTGCATGGTCCACGGTTGGTGCTACTGGACGAGCCGTTTAGCGGACTGGATGAGGCCTCTTGCGGTGCCTTAGTTACGAGGCTTGGCGAATTGCGTGCCCGGGGTCAAATCGTGGTGCTGGCGACCCACGACCTGGACGTGGTCGATGGCCTGCTGGATCGGGCTGTGCTCTTGCAAACCGGTCGTCTCACGGAACTGGGCGGCGAGGGTGCCTTACCCGACCGATATCGTAGCGCTGTGGTGGGAGGGGAAGGGCGGCTTCGGGGCACGGAGTCGAAGCTATGATTCGATTCTTTCAGGTCGCGTGGCTGGTGGTCCGGAAGGACCTGCAGGTTGAGTCTCGAAACAAAGAAATGCTGCTTACCACGCTGTTCTTTGCGGTGTCGTGTGTGTTGGTGTTCTCGTTTGGATTCGTACGTGGAGGGCAAGCGGT
>DQEK01000228.1:0-1418 GCA_003533545.1 Acidobacteriota bacterium
GTGTCTGCGCGCGCGACGCGCCGGTCGTCAACGATGCGACGTCCAAAATGGCACTGGCGAGGGCATACGATCGGGACCGCATCAGTTTCCGTCCAACGTAGCAAGGTCGCCGCAGGCGAAGACGCCCGCGCAGACGGCGCCCCAACAGCACCTCCAGCGTAGCCGATCCGCAAACAAGCGCGAAGAAAAATCCATCCGTCTCGAGGCCCTTCCCCGACCCGGGTAGAATGCGACCGATGCCCATCGGAACCACCCTTCGCACGACGACCGTTTTGCTCGGCATGGTGATGGGTGCCACGAGTCACGTGAAGGCCCAAGGCGAAGAACCGTACCGGAAGAACCTACCAGCGGACCACCCGGCAATCACCTACGATGCCGGTCCTGTCCGCGACCCGGTGGGCGAGCTCGCCCGGGCGGTCGAGACCGGCGAGATCAGGCTCGCCTACGACGCGCAGTTCGGATATTTGCCCAGCCTACTCCGCCACCTGGACGTGAACACTGACTCACAAGCACTGGTCTTCTCCAAGACCAGTTTTCAGGCCCCGTTAATCTCCCCGCGCGCACCCCGCGCCATCTATTTCTCGGACACCGCGGCGGTAGGAGTCGTCCGGGGGGCGAGCGTCATCGAGCTAGCCGGGTTCGATCCGCGGCGGGGTGCTGTGTTTTACACCCTAGACGCAGCACGGTCCGACTCTCCACGGTTCGACCGACCGAAGGGGTGTCTGCGGTGCCATCAGCAGGCAGCGACTCTCGGGGTACCGGGCCCCTACATTGGCTCAGTAACGACGAGCGTCACCGGGCGACCGAACTTCGGCTTGGGGACCGTGGTAACCGACCACCGGACACCATTCGAAGCACGTTGGGGTGGGTGGTACGTCACCGGCACGCACGGCTCCCAGCAACATCGGGGTAACGCGATGGCACGTGACCCCGCAGCTCCGGCAGGACTGGTCGACCCAGCGCGCCAGAACCTCCGCTCGCTACAACGATTCATTGATGTTGACGAATTTTTGGCGCCGACGAGCGACCTAATTGCGTTAATGACCTTCGAGCATCAGACGCAGATGATCAATCTGCTCACTCGCATCGGTTGGGAAGCTCGCCTGGCCGATCACGATGGGCTTCTCGACGTTGTTGAGACCCAGGCGCGGCGGGCCGGTGTCGAAGAAATCGTCCGCTACATGCTCTTCGTGGACGAGATTCCGCTCACCGAGGAAATCGAAGGCGTCTCGAGCTTTACCGAAACCTTCGAGGCGCGTGGACCGCATGACTCACAGGGTCGGTCGTTGCGGGACTTTGATCTCCGGTCGCGACTGTTTCGGTACCCGCTCAGCTTCATGATTTATAGCGACCTGTTCGACGGACTTCCAGACGTGATCAAAGAACCGGTTTACGAGCGACTGTTCGAGGTGCTCAGC
>DQEK01000228.1:1836-3516 GCA_003533545.1 Acidobacteriota bacterium
TTGCCAGACTACTGGGCAGTAGAGTGACTGGCGAGGACGGCTGGCGTCACTTCACTTCAGACCGAGCCGTTTCTTGTATCCGGGCCACTCGACGCGCAAGCGCAGGAAGGCGTCAACATCGGCGCACAGTAGGAAAGGATTCGTCTGCCGCTCCAAGCCAATCGTCGAGCTAGGTCGCGCGCCATAATCATGACCCGGCCAGACCGTGGCCGTGTCAGGGACCATGTCGAGCATGCGCTGTAAGCTCGCCCACTCGGTACGGGCGTCGTCGTCGGTCTTCGCCCCGCCCACTTTTCCGATGAACAAGAGATCGCCGGTGACGAGCAGCTGATAAGTCGGCTCGTACAAGATAAGGTGGTCGGTGCAGTGCCCCGGCGTGTGCAAACAGCGCAGGCGCAGTGCCCCCACCGCGAGCTCGTCGCCGTCATCCAGTTCCACGTCCGGGCGGTCAGGCGCGTCCGGATGCGCAGCAATCTTTGCACCGGTCAGTTCCACTGCGTGCGCATTCCCGTCGGTGTGATCAGCATGCCCGTGTGTGTTCACGACATGGGAAACGACCAGCCCTTGGTCTGTCGCACGCTGGACGACGGCCTGTGGCGAATAGGACGGGTCAACAAGAACGCCGCGCTCCGCATCACGGTCTGCGATGAGATACGCGAAGTTGCGGTCACCCCCGACACGAATCTGTTCAAAAATCAACTGCATCTCCGTCTCGCTACTCCTTAATCCGCAGCATCTCGACGTCACTACCGCCGTGACGTAACACTAGACCCGTGACGGCGCCGGCTTCGTCTCGTCGGAAGATGATTCGAGCGCCGGTGTCCTCGTAGAAAAACTCCGTGGACGACAGTGGATAGATGGGCACCGCCGCCATCTCGGTCGTCTGCGCCATGAGCTGTCCGTCGGTCTGTGTGATCACGATCCCGAAGCCCGGTTGCTCGAGGTACGTCCCGACGAGTCCGACCAACCTCTCGGCCGACAACGCGACCCGAGTCGGACCAGGCGATCCAGATGCACCGACCTCAACCTTAATCGCCCGGCGCCCCAACCCGCCCTGCTCAAACAGCAGGTCGATTACCTCTCCTGTCTCGGGTCGAACGCTGAAGAACACGCGCAGCGTACTGCCGACAACGACAAACTCGTGGTCACTCCTCGGTGTGAGCTGGGCGCGCGTTTGCCCTGTCGCCTGCAGGTAGAGCGCCCGGCCCTCCCGTGTCACTGTGAGGTGGAACAGCGGCGTGAGCTCGTAACGTCCAACATAGCGGTCCAGCCCAACGGATTCCGATGTCCGCTGCCCGACAGCGAACGCACCAACCGACCCTGTCAGCCAGACCATCCCCAAAGCCACGAAGAGCTTCGCGTGACCGAATGACGGACGAATCGTCGTACACAACAAGAGCCCCGGCCAGTCGACCGGGGCTCCCATTTCTCTACCCTGAACCGTGACAAGCAGCCTACTAATCGTCCGATTCATCCTTCACCCGGTACGTGATGGCCGTGTACTGCATCTCTTCCCAGGTCTGTTCGCCCCAGCGAACGGCACTAGTTGGGTCTGGGTTTGACTTGTTTGCCGGTGAATTGTCGTACCAGGCAGTGGCTTCAAGCCGCGCCCCCTTCGGCACCGACAGCGGCTCCTCAAACTCATACAGGGTCTGCCAGTTGAAATCGTAAGCAGGCACC
>DQEK01000293.1 GCA_003533545.1 Acidobacteriota bacterium
TCGTAGAACAACGCGTTTATAGTGAAGTCCCGTCGGAACGCATCTTCCACCGCCGTACCGAAGGTGTTGTCTCGGGGAATGAACCGTCGCGGCCGGCTGCCGTCGCGGCCGGCGGCCTCACGGCGACTCCGCTGCGCCGCTTCGCGCGCCTGGCGCTCGGTGTCGGTTTCTGGCGGCACCTGCTTACGGAATGTGGCAACTTCAAGCGTCTTGTCGCCGAACTTGATGTGCGCGAGGCGAAACCGTCGTCCGATGATCCAGCAATTCCTGAATAATTTCTTGATCTGCTGCGGGTGGGCCGAGGTCCCCAAGTCGAAGTCCTTGGGTCGACGTTCGAGCAGGAGGTCTCGCACGCCCCCACCGACCAGGTATGTCTCGAACTCGTGCTGTTGGAGTCGTCGGATGACCCTGAGTGCGTCTTCGTCGATATGCCGGTTGGAGATGTTGTGCTCGGACCGTGGGATGGTTGTCGGCGCCGGCACGGACCGACATTATATAACCGTGTTGGGTCTCGAAGCCGGTCCCACGACGTCCAAAAAACTCTCTAAACCACCGTAAGATATTGTTATTAAATGAGTTGTATCATTCCATAGAGCCACCCCATCACCCTTTTGCCTCCATCCAATTGGGACCGATGCCGACATCAACGGTCAGCGGAACCGCGAGGTCGGCCGCTTGTGTCATCCGGTCTCGCACGAGGGTGGCCACCGCGTCGGCCTGGTCCGCGGGGGCCTCCAGCACCAGTTCGTCGTGCACGGTGAGGATCGTTGGTGCCGAGGGTGGTAGCTGGTCGGCTAGATCGATCATGGCCCGCTTTAGAATGTCGGCGGAGGTGCCTTGGATGGGCATATTCACGGTAGCGCGCTCAGCGGCTGCCCTGACCTGTCCGTTGCGGCTCCGCAGGTCTGGCACTAGCCGACGCCGGCCGAACATGGTTCTGACTTCTCCGGACTCGCGCGCCTGTTCGACGACCGCTTCTAGAAAACCACGCACGCTTGGGTATCCCTCGAAATACGCGTCGATGAAGGCTTGGGCGTCTTTCGGCGGGACACCGATGTCCCGTGACAGCGTGAATGCCGTTTTTCCATACAGCAGCGCATAGTTAATGATTTTCGCTCGGCGGCGGAGTTCGTGCGGTTCGAGGCCGCTATTCCGACCGAAGACCCGCTCGGCTGTCTGGTTGTGGATGTCATCGCCGCGCACGAATGCTTCGATCAGGGTTGGGTCTGCCGAGAGGTGCGCCAACACACGCAACTCGATTTGAGAGTAGTCGGCCGAAATTAAGACGTGCCCTTCCCGGGCGATGAATGTCCGGCGAATCTCGCGACCCTGCGCCGTGCGAATGGGAATGTTTTGCAGGTTTGGTTCACTGCTGCTCAGGCGGCCCGTCGCTGCGACAGCTTGGTTGAACGATGTGTGCACGCGGCCCGTACTAGGCCTGACCAACTGCGGCAAGGCGTCCACGTAAGTGCCCTTCAGCTTCTGAATAGCACGCCACTTAACGATCATTCGAGGGAGCTCATGCCGTTCGGCGAGGTCCTCGAGCACCGCTGCTGAGGTTGAGGCGGCTCGCGTCTTGCCTGTCTTCTTGCGCACTGGCAGGGCTAGCTTGTCGAACAAAATGGTTGAGAGTTGCCGCGGGGAGTTGACGTTGAATTCCTCGCCGGCAAGGTCGAAGATGTCCGTCTGCAAGTCGGACAGTTCCTTGTCCATCCGCTGCGATTGCACCGCCAGTGCATCCGTGTCGATCCGTACGCCGGTTTGTTCGATATGGGCGAGTACCGAGACCAGTGGGTGCTCAAACTTGTTATAGAGGTTTCGGAGGCCTTCTTCATCCAACTGAGTGGTCAAGTGCGCAGCCGCTTGCAACGGTAGGTCCGCACGCTCGCACGCGTAGGCCAGCACCTGCTCCGGTGGCAGGTTGTCGAAGTCCGGTGCTTTTGGGCCTTTTCCACGTACCGTCTCACTCGTCTGCGCCTGGTAGCCAGTCTGCTCGAGGGCCACGGTTTCGAGCGTGGGCGTCACCCGGGTGGCGTCCAGCAGATAACTGGCGATCATTGTGTCGAGTTCAAGTCCCCGGAGTTCGATTCCCTTTGTTGCGAGCCACAACATCTCTCGTTTGAGGTTATGGCCCGTCTTACGGACCTGTGGATCTTCCAGGACCGGACCTAACGTGCTGAAGATGGTCTCCGAGTCGAGGTTGCCGCCGAGGGCTAGCCCGTTTCGCGCGAGGGATACGTAGCTGGCGGTATGCGCGGAACTCGACAACGCAAGACCAACGATGCCGTCAGCGGATGGCGGCCCGGAGACTGTGAGTACGTGTATTCCGCATCGTGCTGCGGCCCGGAGGGACGCGGCCAGTGCTTGCAACTCGGTTTCGTCGGTGACGAGCCGATAATTGGTCGCGGCTGTCTCGACCGTTGGTGCGTACTCGCGCAGTAGTGATTTGAATCCCAGGTCTGAGAACAGCCGGAAGCAACGTTCGCAGTCCGCGCCAGTGTAGCGGTACTCTTCGGTATCTTCCGGGACTGGCACGTCGGTGCGGATACGTACGAGCTCGCGGCTCTGCAGCGCGTCGTCCGCATGGTCGGTGAGCGCGGTCCGGTACTTCTTTTTCGGCAAGTCGGCTGCTGTTGCGAGAAGTCGGTCGAGCGAGCCATGCTCAGTCACCAACTCGCGGGCTCCCTTCTGGCCGATCCCGGGAACCCCTTTCACGTTGTCGCTGGCGTCTCCCATCAGCGCCAGCACGTCGACCACCTGATCCGGGCGGACGCCGAATTTTTCTTGTACTCCGGTCGCGTCATACCAGATGCCGTCGTCGCGCGGGTTGAAGATGGTCACTTGGTCGTTCACGAGCTGGAAAAAATCTTTGTCGCCAGTGACCATTACTACGTCGAGACCCGTGGCAGCTGCCTTGACGGCGATTGTTCCGATCACGTCGTCCGCTTCGAATCCCTTGCGCGTCACGATGGGCACCCCGAGTGCTTCACACGCTTCGTGGACCCAGGGAACCTGTTCCACGAGGTCTTCTGGCATCGGGCGGCGATTGGCCTTGTAGTCGTCCGCCAACTCGTGACGAAAAGTGGGGCCTCGCAGGTCGAACGCCGCAGCGATCAGTTCCGGTTGTTCCACCGCAATGAGTTTCCGCAACATCGTGACAAAGCCATATACGGCGTTCGTAGAACGTCCGTCGGGTCCCGTTAGCGCACGAATAGCGTGGTACGCGCGGTACATTTGTGAATTGCCGTCGATAAGGAAAAGTCTCGGAGTCGATGGCATGGGCGGGAGCGCGCCAGTATATACCCCGTGATGGGGATGAAGGACCTTGCCGCGCGGGACGTGGCGCGAGCTACCCCGGCGTCGATCAATCCAGCTTACGCGTTACTCAAATGAGCCGCGGCGGTGTTGAGCACGGGTGAGTGCCGTCCTAGGAGGTCATAGCAACACGATGGTGTAGATGCCGGCAGCGATTAGCATGACTTGTCTCACCGCACCCACGTCGACTGCGCTCCGGTGCAGGCCCGGGATCAAATCGGACATGGCGACGTACAAGAAGCTGCCGGCTGCAAACGCCAGCACGTAGGGTAAGGCACCTGGCGTCCAGTTTGTGGCACCGTACACGGCTATGGCTCCGAGTGCACTGGTTGAGGCCGAGAGGGCGTTCAGCACGAATGCGCGCGAGCGTGTGTAGCCGGCGTCAAGTAGGATGGCGTAATCCCCCACCTCCTGCGGGACCTGGTGTGCTGCCACCGCCAAGGCGGTTGTGATCCCGAGCGGAAGGGAGGTGAGCACCGCGGCCCCAACAATGGCGCCGTCGGCGAAGCAGTGCACCCCGCCGCCGATGAGGATCAAGGTGGCGCTGGTGTCGTGCGCGTCGCAGTCGTCGGTGTGGCAGTGACGCCAGACGACCAGCTTTTCAAGCATGAAGAAACCGAGGATCCCAGCGAGCAGCGCTCCCAGCGCGACCGGGGCCTGCAAGGTCTCGAGCGCCTCCGGTACCAGTGCCAGCAGAGCCACTCCTAGCAGGGTGCCGACGGCGTAGCTGATTAATCCCGGCACCAGCAAAAGACGTGTCTCGCGACGTAGCAGCAGGAGAGGCGACGCAAGTAACACCCCGCCCCCGCTGCCCACAAGACTCAGACCGACAGCAGCCACAAACTCCACGCGCTGGATGATAGCAGAGCCGGGTTTGGTCTACGGGGTGGCCGTGTAGCCGCGCCGCGCGCGGACGCGATACGCGGGGTTCAGAACCTCGACCCTAATGGAGTGCCAGCGGCCGTCCTTTTCTGTCTGCGCCGGGTAGCCTAGGTAATACTGCTGGCTCAACTCACGCGCGATGCCGGCGGTCGCCGGTTCAAGATCGTTAGGGTCTCGGACAATCTCAGTTCGCCCTCCACTGTCATCGGTCAGGTCGCGTAGCGCCGTCACGTTGACCCGGTCTTCCTGGCTGTTGGGGATTCCAACTAGGCCTCTGGGCCTCGACGGCGGGCGCCGTCCCCCGCCAGGGAACGGAAACGTCGGCGTTGGCAAGACGGGGCGCCGGCGACTCCACCCAGAGCGAGCAGGTTCACCCTCGATGCCGATGGCATAGACCAGGGCTTCGCTTTCCCGGATCAGTTGACGCAATGAGCGGACGTCTATTTCACTGTTGGTGTCGTTGCCGTCTGAGATGATCAGCAATGCCTTCTTGCGGTGTTCTCCGCCTGCCAACTGTGGCACCGATTCGGCCACGGCATCGTACATGGCGGTGCCGCCATCCGGGCGGATGTTCCGAATGGCTCGACTGAGTCGGTCACGGTCTGTCGTCCAGTCCTGCAGGAGTTCTGGGGTGTAGTTGAACTCGCGAAGAAAGATTTCATCGTTAGGCTCTAATAGGTCATAGAGAAAACGATCGAGGGCATCCCGGGCGGCGTCCATCTTGCGGCCATCCATGCTACCGCTCGTATCGAGGGCAATTCCCAAGCTCACCGGGACCCGCTCATTACTGAAGTTGGTCACATCAACCTGTCGTTCGTCCTCATAAATAACGAAGTCGTCCTGGGTGAGCCCGCCGACGAAACGGCCGCGTCTGTCAGTCACAGTGGCTGTCACGTTAATCAGATCGATCCCGGTGCGGAACACAAACCGTTGCTCGTCTTCGGTTGGGCGTTGCTGGCCGGCGACGACCAACGGGAGGGCCGCTAGAGTGACGAGCGCGGTCAACACGAACCGGCCGGCGGACATGTCTGATCTCCGTGTCGTAGTGAGGCCGCTATTCGACGGCGTCTGGGTTCACGCCTTCCGTGAAGAGCAGTCCGTTGCGTTCGGCGAGCGTTCGGACTGGTTTAAAACCGTCCGCCTGCAGTGCGGTCTCAGCACCCCCGGCCGTACGATAGTGGGGGTCAAGAGAGCGCGCAGAGAACAGGGCACCGAGCCCTCCCCGGGGAGCCGCCTCAATCACGAGACAGCGTCCGCCAACGCGTAGCACGTGTCGTGCTCCCTGGAGCGCACCGACCCGCTCATGGGGGCGCATATGGCCGATCAACTCGGGGATAACGACGATATCAAACCACCCTTGGGCGAACGGCGGCGTGCGCAACGGTGCCACCTTCACGTCGACTAGGACCCCTTGTGCCTCTGCCGCCCTGTTCACGGCCGCCGCAGCCGCTTCTTCGGACACTAATGCCGCTGCTTGGCCGCTCAGTCCGACTTTGGTGGCGAGCCGGGCGATAAGGTTTGGGTCGGCGTGGCCGATTTGCAGGACCCGGTTGCCCAGTTGAGCCCCGATCATTGCTAGGCGAAGGTCTGATTCGCCAGAGAACTTCTTGAATATCGCCATAGTGCGGGTGGCCCGATTCCCCCTGGCATACTGGGTCTGTTTGTTCCTGTTGCCCCAGGATGACGCCCCGGCGGCATGATATAGTGCGCGCCGTGAAACGCCCAGTCGAAATAGCTCCGGCACGGGGGAAGCTCGGCGTGCTTTTGGTCGGCATGGGCGCCGTCAGCACGACGTTTATAGCCGGTACACTGTTGATCAGGAAGGGACTAGCACCGCCCATTGGGTCACTCGCCGAGATGGGGACCGTGCGTCTCGGTAAACGTAACGAAGGGCGTTCGCCGCGCATCAAGGATTTCGTGCCGCTCGCTTCGCTGGACGACCTAGTGTTCGGTGCCTGGGATATTTTTGAAGACAACGGTTATGAGGCGGCCATCACCGCAGGGGTGATAGAGCCTGAGCTGCTGAAGCAGATCAAACCCGACCTCGAAGCGATTACTCCGTGGCCGGCGGTCTTCGACCAGCGGTACGTCAAGCGGCTCATGGGTACCAACGTCAAGACTGGTCCCCACAAGCTCGACCTAGCGGAACAAGTTCGAGCGGACATCCGGTCCTTTAAGGCGGAGCGCAACGTTGACCGACTGGTCATGGTCTGGTGCGGCAGCACGGAGGTATTTATGACTCCGAGCGCTGCGCACGAATCGCTCGAAGCGTTCGAAGCCGCGATGGAGTCCAATGCTGACGAGATCTCGTCCAGCATGGTCTACGCGTACGCGGCTCTGAAGGAAGGAATTCCGTACGCGAACGCAGCGCCCAATCTGAGCGCCGATATTCCCGCGCTGAACCAGCTTGCGGTCGACAATGGGTCCCCGGTGTGCGGTAAAGATTTGAAGACGGGGCAAACATTAATCAAGACGATTGTGGCGCCTGGGCTAAAGGCGCGATTGATCGGGGTGTCTGGGTGGTACTCGACCAACATCTTGGGGAACCGCGACGGGGAAGTGCTCGACGATCCGGAGTCCTTCAGGACGAAGGAAGAGAGCAAGAAATCGGTACTCGACTACATCCTGCAGCCGAAGTTGTATCCGACACTGTACGGCGACGTGTGTCACGTAGTACGGATTAACTACTATCCCCCGCGAGGTGACGACAAAGAAGGTTGGGACAACATAGATTTGGTGGGCTGGCTTGGGAAGAAGATGCAGCTCAAGATCAACTTCCTTTGCAAGGACAGTATTTTGGCCGCGCCGATTGTGTTGGACCTCGTGCTTTTTCTGGATCTGGCGCACCGGGCTGGGATGAGCGGAATCCAGGAATGGCTCTCGTTCTATTTTAAGAGCCCCGTGCATGCGCCCGACCTGTACCCTGAACACGATTTGTTCATCCAGCTTATGAAACTGAAAAACACACTTCGCTTCATGCGTGGCGAGGAGTTGATCACGCATCTGGGCCTCGAGTACTACGACTGAAGAGCCGTCTCACCCGGTAGGATCCCTTGCCGCCGAGCTCGCAGTCGGGCTCATCCGTTTCGGTCGAGCCGAAAATTCCGGGCACTGCAATTCCGAGACCGGCGAGATGTGATGTTTTGATAGCGGTAGACCGGCTTCGGGCTAGCCGGCTGAACGACGATTTGCTTTCCTGGTTGCGAACAGAAATGCGTCCGTTGACGTATTACTTTACGAAACAGAGAGCCGACGTTCCATTCAGGCAGTGTTATGGCACTTATTGAGACGAGAGACCTCTGGAAGACTTACACCATGGGCAGCGAAGAAATCCACGCGCTGCGCACAGTGTCGATGCGGATCGAGCGCGGCGAGTATGTGGCGATCATGGGGCCGTCAGGGTCTGGAAAATCTACCCTCATGAACCTCATCGGGTGTCTTGATACTCCGACGAAGGGCAGCTATTTGCTGAACGGCCACGAGGTACGAGAGCTCGACGATGATGAGCTGGCCCGAATCCGCAACGAGGAAATCGGTTTTGTATTCCAGACGTTCAACCTTATGCCGAGAGCCACCGCGTTCCACAACGTGGAACTGCCGCTGGTGTACGCGGGTGTTGCCGCCAAGGAGCGACGG
>DQEK01000117.1 GCA_003533545.1 Acidobacteriota bacterium
GACGACTTCCGACGCCGGCTCCCTTGGCGGGTGCGAGTCATCTCGGCGGCTGTCGATCCGCTGATAGATGGTAGACCACTGACCGACCTGACTGCATCGCTTTCGCAGGTAAATTTGAACGTCGAACTCGTCGACGCAGCGTTCTCGATCGATGTACCCCTAGACGTCGTCCCGATGACTCTTCGGGACCTGCGCCAAGCCGGACCGCTGGAGGCGACCGGGGAGGCTCAGTCGTCGATCGAACCGAGATGACTCCCAGTTCCAGCTCCGCACCGGTGCTCGGCACGGCCCCCGCCCGGTTGCGGTTCAGGGCTTACGCTAAGATTAATCTCGACCTTCGCATCGGCCTGCGCCGCCCGGATGGATTCCACGATCTAACGACCGTAATGCAGTCGTTGGCGTTACATGACACCGTCACGATTCGGGCGATCGACGGGCCGTGCAGGGTACGCTGCGGCGGGTTAGGAGTGCCGCAGGGTCGAGACAATTTGGTATGGCGGGCGGCTCAGTCGCTGTGGACAGCGCTGGGTTATTTCGGCGAGCCCCGTGGCGCGGATGTGACCCTCACCAAACGGATTCCGGTCCAAGCGGGGCTTGGGGGCGGTACGTCCGACGCCGTGTCCGCCCTTCGGGGGTTGTGCCAACTCTGGCAGGTGTCGCCGTCCCCGCAGCTGTTGCATCAGGTGGCGGCCCAGTTAGGGGCTGACGGTCCGTTTTTTTTGGTGGGTGGAACCGCGCTCGGGATGGGACGTGGTGACGAGGTCTATTCACTCTGTGAGGCGGACCATTACTGGGTCGTGATCGTCGTGCCGGCGCGTGGAATTTCGACAGCGCGTGCCTACGACTGGCTGGATCGCGACGTTGCATTGGTGGAACGCGGTGGGCGGTCGGCGGCACGAGATCATCGTGTTTCGCCGGTTGTTGGTGGGCGACTCAATCTTGCTTCGCTGACCAACGATCTTGAAAAATCGGTCGTCCGGCGCCGTCGAGAAATTCGAAAGGCTACCCGTGCCTTGGCAGAGGCAGGGGCGCTCACCGCCGCGATGACCGGTAGCGGCTCTGCCGTTTTCGGGCTGTTCGCCTCACGGACGCAAGCGGCGGTAGCATCGAACGTGGTACGTCAGTTTGGCGAACGGGTGATTGTGACCAGAACTTTGAGCCGAGATCAGTTTGCCTGCCGGTTCTGGCTTTGAAAGCAACAAGCGGGTCTTGCCCGGCCTGGGCGGACCGGGATAGCATTGAGGATTGCGCGGGAGGCTAGGGAACCAGCCGGGGCGCTGGTTGTTTTTGATCTTTGCTTGAATGGTCGAGGGCGTCTCGGTTGAGGTGCTCCGCGGGGGACACCCGGGGATGGGGCGTGGCCAAGCGGTTAAGGCGCGGGACTTTGAATCCCGTATTCGAAGGTTCGAATCCTTCCGCCCCAGCCAAACGAATTTCCTGCCGGTGTCGCTTGGGCTTGGCGACCGGTCAGGTTAGTGGTTGGTAGAGGACGGCATGAAAGACCGGGAGCTGAAACTCTTTTCTGGTAGCGCGCACCCGGCGCTGGCGCAAGAAATTGCAGCGTTTCTCGGAGTGCCCCTGGGTCGTTCGCACCTCAAGCGGTTCGCTGACACCGAGGTGTCCTTCCAGATCGATGAGAACATCCGCGGTACAGACGTTTTTGTCTTGCAACCGACCTGCACACCCGTCGACCCGAACCTGATGGAATTGTGCGTGATGATAGACGCCTTTCGGCGGTCCTCTGCGGCGAGGATTACTGCTGTTATGCCGTACTATGGTTACGCACGTCAGGACAGGAAAGACAAACCCCGAGTGCCGATTTCCGCCAAACTCGTGGCGAACCTGGTGAGTGCAGCAGGTGCGAATCGCATTCTCACCATGGACCTGCACAAAGCACAGATCCAGGCGTTTTTTGATATCCCGGTAGACCACCTATTTGCTGCGCCGGTGTTTATTGACTACCTGTCGACTCGGAAGAAAGAAGCGAGTTTAACGATTGTGTCCCCTGATGCTGGCGGTGTCGAGCGTGCCAGAGCTTATGCCAAGCGGCTAGGTGCCGACCTGGCTATCATCGACAAGCGGCGATCGGAAGACGGCACAGCGGAGGTGATGCACGTCGTCGGCGAGGTGGAAGGCCGAGTGTGCATCATCCAAGATGATATCGTCGATACCGCCGGGACGTTGACCCAGTCGGCTGGTGCGCTGCGGGCGAATGGCGCCGCCACTGTTCTTGCTTGTGCGGTTCATGGGGTACTGTCAGGCCCTGCATTTGAGCGTATCCAGGGGTCGGCGCTTGAGAAGCTGGTCGTTACCAATACAATCCCCCCAAAACCCGAATTCGCCGAATCGGATAAGCTCGAGAGCCTGTCTGTGGCCCCGCTATTGGGAAAAGCGATCCAGAGCATTCACCAGGAGACCTCCGTGTCGTCTTTGTTTGTCTGACAGTGGGGGAATCGTTACTTAGGGCTTGCCATGAACAACACACTGAACGCCAAGGCCCGATCGGGCCGCGGAAAGAATCTTGCTCGCGAGCTTCGGCGAAATGGGCAATTGCCGGGGGTCGTCTACGGTGACGGCGGTGGGGCGTCGACGGACGGCGCGGTTGCCGTTAGTGTCGATCCTGAGGCACTCGTGCAGATTCTGCGTTCCGATACTGGCGTCAACACACTTATCGGGATGACCGTTGACGGTGGGAAACCGAACCAGGTCCTCATCAAGGACTACCAGGTGAACCCGATCACCCACTCGCTGCTGCATGTTGACTTCTACCGGGTGGCTATGGACAAGGTCATCACTGTCGCCGTTCCGGTCGAGCTGACCGGCGAGGCGGAAGGCGTGAAGGTGCAAGGCGGGTTGGTCGACTTCGTGACGCGTGAGATTTCGATCGAGTGTTTGCCTAGCGAAATTCCTGAGCGTCTTATCGTTGACGTGTCGTCTTTGACCATCGGCCAGGGTGTTCGAGTGGGGGACCTGCTCGAGGGGGTGTCCTGGAAGCCGGTGACCGACACCGAAATGCTGCTCGTCCACGTTATCGCACCAAAACTTGAGGAGGAGGAAGAGACGACGGACGAGGAGGAGGCGGTTGAAGGTGAGGGCGGTGCCGAGGGTGAGGGCGAAGAAGCAGCCTCCGAGAGTGAGATAGCGGGGGACCAGGGCGATAAGAGCGGTGACTGACTGTTATTCTTTTTTTGTCGGTGTTTCGCGGGGCCTACACCGTGAAGCTGATTGTCGGGCTCGGTAACCCCGGACCCTCGTATCGCGGCACTCGCCACAACGTTGGCTTTGAGGTTGTGGACGAAGTGGCTCAGCGTTGGAATTTGGTGTTCCAAGCGGCCCCCGCTGACGCGGTGCTGGCTCGGTCGCACGGTATCTCCGGCGGCGGCCCCCCGGCAATACTCCTAAAGCCGTTGACCTACATGAACCGTAGCGGCTTTGCGGTGGGTACGGTCCAGCGGTACTACCGGATTGAACTTTCGGATCTACTGGTTGTGACCGAAGACGTGAACATGCCGCTCGGTCGGTTACGGGCGAGACGTCAGGGGTCAGCCGGCGGGCACAACGGCCTCCGTTCGATAATCGAGGAACTGGGGACAGAACAGTTTGCTCGGGTGCGGCTCGGCGTAGGTCGTGGGGATCCACGAGAGGGCCTTGCGAGTCGGGTGCTGTCACGATTCGAAGCCGACGAACGTTCGGTTGTTGACGAGGCGGTGAAGCGGGCGGCCGAGGCCGTTGTGCTGTTCACGGAATCGGGTATCGATTCGGTGATGAACCGTTTCAATCGACAGGACCCTGACGAGCGGCTCGGCGAGGGCACTGATCACACAGACGACGGTGACGGTGCAGAGTCAAGCCAGGAGCCCGGCGACTCGTGAGGAATCGACGCTTGACCGGACGGTTCCGTGTCAGGTAGCCTCGCGGAGTCAGGACAGTGCGGAGAGGCCGCACTCGCCACTCGACTCCTTGCCACTTCGCGTGGCCGCTAGTCCAGAAGGAGCAACATGCCAAGCGACCGACAGTACGAACTCATCTATATCGTGGCTCCCGTCGCCACCGATGCAGAGGTGGAGGGGCTACACGGGGAGATCAAGGGGCATATCGAAACCCTTGGGGGCTCCGTCGAGAGCACTGAGGTCTGGGGACGTCGCAAGCTCGCGTATCCGATTGACCGTTACGGCGAAGGGATCTATGTCGCACAACTGATTAACGGACCTGGTGGAATGGTCAGCGAGATCGAACGTCGGCTCAGAGTTCGAGATCAGGTACTACGTCACCTTACGGTTCGTGTGGATGAAGACATTCGCAAGGCGCGATGTGCGGCCGAGAAACGTCGATCAACCAGCAATCGCCGCCGCGAGGCCAGAGGCATGGCTCCGGCGCCAGAGGTGACCGCGCCTGCAGTCTGGGATGTGGGACTGCCAGGTCGGCCCACTCCGGCCACTGACGCTGCTCCGGTCTCCGACGCGACGGTTGAGCCCGCAC
>DQEK01000001.1 GCA_003533545.1 Acidobacteriota bacterium
CGAGATCGTCATACGGGTCGCCTGGCACATCGGCGGCATTAAGCAACATCGCGGCCACGCGTTCAAGGTTCTTCACCCCCAACGCTGTCGCCCGCACCGCATCCGCGTCCCCAACGGCCTCGGTCTGTTGTCCGGGATCAGCACTCAATGAGCCAGGAGTGGAGAACCGGTACCAGGGCGTCTCGTCCTGCTGACGAGCCCACGCGTCGAGCGTCGGCTTCTCGTCATCCGGCCCATCCGCACCGGGAATCGGCTGATAACCCCACTTGGTAGCCCAGACGTCGTATGGCCCGATCTTAGGAATCAGGTCCGCAACTGCAATCCCGTCCTCTGGCTGGGCGACGTAGTTGAATCTGGCGTAATCCATCAGAGTGGGGGTATGACTCATCGTCTTGACCCACTCCGGGTCCCGTAGATTCTCCACCGGATACATCGAGCTGGCCTTCATGTTGTGTTGAAAACCGAGGGTGTGGCCCACTTCATGGGTAACTACGTACGCTAGGAGTTCACCCATCAGCTCGTCAGGCAGCGGTAGGGTCTGCGCACGCGGGTCGAGCGGCGCCACCTGCACGAAATACCAGTCGCGCACCAGGTTCATCACATTGTGGTGAAACTGGATGTCCGTTTCGAGAATCTCGCCGGTTCTGGGGTCATGCACATGCGGCCCGCTGGCATTCTCCGTTGTCGAGGGCAGCCACCGCAAAACCGAATAACGAGCGTCCTCCGGGTTCCACTCGGGGTCTTCCTCCCGGGTGGGGGCTTCCCGAGCGACCACGGCATTCGAGAACCCAGCGGCCTCAAACGCCGGTTGCCAAGCCTCGACCCCCGCCTTCATGTAGGGCACCCACTTAGTCGGTGTCGCGGGGTCGATCCAATAAGTAATCGGGGTGACCGGCTCAGACACGTCGGCGTCCGGGTCCTGCTTCTCAAGACGCCAGCGCGTCACGTAGCGTCGATTGGGTGACCGGTGTTCTTCGCGGCCATAGTCAATTTGCCGCACTGAGAAGTACCCAACGCGTTCGTCGAAGAGCCGTGGCGGCATCGGCTCCTCCGGCAGCTTCACCATGCTGTAGTGCAACAGCACCGTCGCACTACCTGGGCGCATCCCACCTCGGCGGCCAGAGTTCGACCGGCTCGCCTGTGGACTCGAGGGCGGCGGCACCGTATAGGTATGCGTCACCCTCGCCTCGATATTCTCCGGAAAGGCGAGCACCTCTTCCACAAAGGACCGGTCGCGGGCAAAGCCACGCGCCTGTAGCCGTGACCGTGCGCTGAATTCCGGCACCTCGGTCTCAAACAGGGACGTCACATCGATGACTGGCGCGTCGTCCTCCGACAGCGCTTCAACATCGAAAGCCTTGATGATCGTGTCGTTGTTCGCCGCTCGGACCGCCTGCGAAATCGGTTGATCGTCGTCGGCTACAATGGCATACGACACGCTCTTGAGGAGTACTTGGTCGCCGCGGCGGTTCCACGACACGACCCGGTTCCCGAGCGCCTGGCCGCCATAGCCAACTCCCTCCGTCGTGCGGGCAATCTGACTCACCCACAGAAACTCGCGCCCCAATTCAGATACCGGAATCTCGTAGAAGACCTTCTGGTCCAGTCGATGCACCGTGAAGACGCCCTCATCCGTTTCGGCCTCATCGGTAATCACTTCGTCATACGGCTTAATGCCTTCCTGGTCGCGCCCGCGACGGGAACGCCGTTCCTCACCATCCCCCTCGGCGTCACTTTCCTCTGCCGACTGGTCCTGGTCGTCTGGCGGCTGATCTTGGGCAATCGCGGTCCCAGGCAGGACGAAGCCAACTAGCAAGAACGGAACGAAAACGCGCACCGGCACGAATTGACTAAGCGACATAAGTGGCAACCTCCATACTGAAGTACGGGTTCAGAGCACACGATACACCACGCCCTGGTTACGCGGGACGAGACAGCCTATCGGCTGGCCCGAAAGTGCAGGAGGAGACGATGGTGGACGCGGCTGACTCGACCTCGCCTGGCCGCTTCGAGTCCTGTGCGATCAGGCTGCGGGCTTCTCGGCGGCCGATGGATGAACCGGGACTGGCAGGTCCGGCATCGGCTCGGCCGAGAACATCTTCTGCAGCAAAGAGAAGGCGAGCCCACCCAGCGTGGTAGCACGGGACGCACGGGCGCTGTCGGTGGCCAGCCCCGTGTTACCGAACGCCTGGAGCATCGCCTTTGAAGCCACCAAGAAAACGACGCGATTCCAAAACGACTTCAGCATGTCGGACCGCTTCCAGGCTGCCTTGAGACTATAGAAATTGTTCCAAACCTGCAGGGTCCCTTGGCGGATTTCCTCCCCAGACATCACTGGGTGCGAGGTCAGCAGCTTCGGACGTTTCTCTTGTGGGATCAGCCAGTGGCGCGACACTGGAATGCCGTCAACCATCGGCATATCGTCGCCTTGCTCGCGCTCCCATTGTTCAAAGTCAAGTGTTCCCGGAAACGGCGTCAACGTCATAAATTGGGCGAAAGTCACGTCCGCCCGTTGAGCCAGTTCGGCCGTTGCGTCAAAAGTGCCGTGCCGGTCGCTCGGCAGACCAAAAATGAACGACCCCAGAATATAGACACCGTGTTGCCGGAACGCCCGAAGGCGCTCAACAAGTTCCTCACCCGCAAGGTTAAAGTCCTTGTAGACGTCCTTTAATCCCTCTGGGGTGACCGCCTCAATACCGACGAGCGCACCTCTAATGTGCGCCACTCTCATCGCGTCCAAAAACTCTGGGTCCTCAGCGCACTCCATGGTGATCTGCGTAAAGAAGTTCAAATCGTCCGGTAATTGTGCCATCAGGTCCATCAGCTCAAACCGTTCGTCACGAAGTGCCTTGAGCTCGTTGTACCGGGTCTTGTCCTCCCGACGGGCGGCCATCCTAAGGTCGTCGAGCGTCACCGGGTAGAAGTTGTCGTCGGCCAAGGCGATGAACCGGAAACCCATCCGTCGCAGCTCAACGATTTCTTCGATGACCGGATTGACCTCGCGCTGACGGGGCTCTTGGCCATCAGTACGCCACACCGAGCAGAAGGAGCAATGCTTCGG
>DQEK01000075.1 GCA_003533545.1 Acidobacteriota bacterium
TGCTGTTGAGGTGGTTTCCTGAGTCTTGTTTGAGGCGTAACTCCCTTTTTTTCAGTAACAAAGAGGGATTTGTTGATTGACCGTTCGGTAGTACTACCGGTATAATTCCATGTTGCGCGGTCGCCGGCATGTTGCCTCGGGTTGACGTCTTTCGTGTCCGGTTTTGCATGTCCCATGGACAGGTCTGAGCTCCACCACCGACGATTGTGAGCACCGTTCCTCGGATCTTGATGCTTGCGCCGGAACCCTTCTTTGAGCCCCGAGGTACGCCTTTTAGCGAATACCACCGAGTCAAAGCGCTCGTCGAACTTGGCTACCAAATTGACTTGGTGACCTATCCCATTGGCCAGGACATCGAGTTGCCAAATCTACGCATTTATCGAAGTTCGCGGGTGCCGTTCGTTCGTCGGGTGGCTATTGGGCCGTCGTTCGTTAAGATTCTGCTCGACCTCTCACTGGCAATGACGGCGATTCGACTGGCGCGGCGTGGACGCTACGCTGCCGTACACTCCCACGAGGAGGCGGGTGTACTCGGTGTGTATTTAGCCAGTTGGCTGGGTATTCCCCACCTGTATGACATGCATTCGAGTCTGCCGCAGCAACTCAGCAACTTCGGTTATTCACGGTCGAGGCTAATGCAACGGGTGTTCGAACGGTCTGAGCGATTGATGATCGACCGGTCGCGAGTGGTGATCACGATTTGCCAAGCTCTGCAGGACATGGTCACGGCGGCGGGCGGCGGTGACCGGGCAATTCTGATCGAAAACGTCATGGGCGGTGATGTCGACGACGCCGAGGTTGATTTTCCAGTGCGGGAGCGATGGGGGATCGGGGCGTCGACGCCGCTTGTCCTGTATACGGGTACGTTCGAAGCTTACCAAGGACTCGACCTGCTGTTCGCGGCAGCGGCGGAATTGGGGAGAACCCATCCGGAAGCACGGGTGTTGGTGGTGGGGGGGGACCCCGGTCAGGTGGCGACGGCACGGGCAGCGGCCGACCGAGGCGGGGCGCCGTTGATCTTCACGGGGCGTCGGCCCGCACGTGAGATTCCGGCGTTCGTGGCGGCCTGCGATGTGTTGGCCTCTCCGCGTATCGCTGGCACAAACACCCCGCTAAAGCTTTACTCCTACTTGCGGTCAGGTCGACCGATTGTGGCGACGGACCTGCGCACCCATACCCAGGTGCTTGATTCCGGGAGTGCGTTGCTGGTGGCACCGGAGCCCAAGGCGTTCGCCGAGGGGCTGGGACGGCTGATCGACCGACCCGATGAGCGCCAGCGTCTTGCCTCGGCCGCGGGGGACCTGGCGGCGCGTAAGTACAGTCGGACTATCTATCTCGCTCGTACCAGAGAAGCGTATGCACGGCTACTCGGCACTGAGGCCCACCGGGATGGGGCTGCGGGAGTGACGGGGGCCGCGGCTGGGGGCGCGTCCGCCCCGTGAGGGTACTGGTCACGGGCGCAACTGGCTTCACCGGCGGCGTGCTGGCGCATTACCTCGTTGGCGCCGGTGAACGTGTGCGCGCGCTGGTGCGTCCGGCCAGTTTGAACCGCAGTCGAGGACTTTGCGATGCGGGTATTGAGGTAGTGAGCGGCGATCTTGCCAACGCTGCATCGCTGGAGGCCGCCTGCCAGGATGTAGAGGTCGTTTATCACATCGCGGCCACTTACCGCTCGGCCGGCCGCGCTTCTGCCTACCGCGAGGTGAACGTCGATGGAACCCGGCGATTGCTCGATGCCGCTCAGGTCGCGGGAGTTGGTCGGGTCGTGCACTGCAGTACGGGCGGCGTGCACGGACACATTGAGCACCCTCCCGCTACCGAGGAGGCACCTCTTTCGCCCGGAGACGTCTACCAGGAGACGAAGCTCGAGGGTGAGCGATTGGCGCGCGATCGAGGGGAAGTCGGTGGTATGGAGGTGGTGGTCGCTCGGCCCATCGGTATCTACGGACCCGGTGACACCAGATTCCTCAAACTGTTTCGGCTGGCCAGCGGTCGCGTGATGCTCGGAGACGGAAGTGCCTTCTACCATTTAACGTTCGTAGAGGACCTGGTCGAAGGATTTCATTTGTGTGGCACAGTGCCGGCGGCTGCCGGCCGGACCTACCTACTGGCGGGTCGCAGATATACCACGCTCAGCAAACTCGTTGAGCTGATTGCGTCCGAGCTGGGTTCGTCCCCCCCGAGCCTGTCGATTCCTGTGTGGCCGGTTTGGCTGGCCGGTGCGTTGTGTGAACTCACTTGTGCGCCGTTCAGTGTCGAGCCGCCCTTGTATCGGCGTCGCGTTGAGTTTTTTACGAAGAGCCGTGCCTTCGATGCGTCTCGAGCCAGACGGGAACTCGGGTTTATTCCCAAGGTCGAACTGGAAGAAGGGATTCACCGAACTGCCGTGTGGTACCGCGGACAGGGGATGCTCTGAAATAGAAGCCATGTCCAAGCTCAATATCGTTCAAGTCTGCGATCACCTGGGGTGGACTGGGTCTCGAATGCACGGGGTTAAGCGCCTCTTTGCCTGGATGATTCCTCGTTTTGACCAGGACCGGTTCACGGTGTCACTTGTCAGTTTGCGCCGGCAGGATGAGTCAGAAGACAACCTGGAGCGGTTTGGTATTGACGTGACGTATCTCGGTCGGAGCAAGTTCGACCCGCGTACGCTGTCGGATTTACTGCGAGTGGTAGATGAGAAACAGGCTGACATTCTCCACATGCATGGGTACGGGGCGACCACCTTCGGGCGACTAG
>DQEK01000184.1 GCA_003533545.1 Acidobacteriota bacterium
CCGACCGGGTCTGTGTGCCGGTGCCGTTCTACCACTGCTTCGGGATGGTTATTGGAAACCTCGCCTGCACAAGTCACGGCGCCTGCATCGTAACGCCCAGCGAGGCATTCGACGCAGGGCAGACCCTGGCCACCATCGAAACCGAGCGTTGCACCTCACTCTACGGAGTGCCGACAATGTTCATCGCGCAACTCGACCATCCCGATTTCGAGCGTGTCGATTTTTCATCGCTCCGCACCGGGGTCATGGCAGGGTCGCCCTGCCCGGTCGAAATCATGAAGCAAGTGCGTGAACGAATGCATATGCGGGAGGTCACCATCTGCTACGGCATGACCGAGACCTCACCCGTGTCGACGCAAACGCGGGTCGACGACCCGGTTGAGAAACGGGTAGCCACAGTGGGACCAGTCCATCCGCATGTCGAGGTCAAGGTCGTGGACCCGGAGAGCGGTCAGTTGATCCGCCGAGGCGAGAGTGGCGAGCTCTGCACCCGAGGCTACAGCGTCATGCTCGGCTACTGGGACGACGAGACCGCCACGGCCGCGGCCATCGACCAAGGCAGATGGATGCACACCGGCGACCTAGCAACGATGGATGATGACGGTTATCTCAAAATCGTTGGCCGAATCAAAGACATGATCATTCGGGGTGGTGAGAACATTTATCCTCGCGAGATCGAGGAGTTCCTCTACACGCACCCCAACGTCGCCGACGCCCAGGTTATCGGCGTCCCATCAGCCCGTTACGGGGAAGAGGTCATGGCCTGGATTAAACCCAAGCCAGGCACACAGCTCGACGCTGATTCGTTAATCACATTTTGCCGTGGCGACATCGCGACCTACAAAATCCCCCGCTACTGGAAGATCGTCGACGAATTCCCGCTGACCGTGACGGGAAAGGTCCAGAAGTTCCGGATGCGCGAGATCTCGGCGGCGGAACTCTCGTCTGAAAACGAAGAGCCTTAAGCACGCTCGACGGGGTGGGACCTGCGGGGGCTGGAGCTCTCCACGCAGCTCTTGATTGCTCTACCCTACGATAGAATCCACACGTCGGGATTAGTACAAGGACCACCTCGCGGACTTCGTTCAGCGGGGACCAGGACGACGTGAGACGACAGCATGGGAAAGCAACGCGACCGTGATCTCGGAATGTCCCGGGAGGTTACCCGACGCGACTTTATCAATGGCGTTGCGATCCCGGTCGGCGGCGCGCTGGTGTTGCCACGGTGGGCGAATGCGCTCGGCCAGACACCCGCGCCGGAACAGGAACCCAATTACTACCCACCCACCGAGACCGGCATGCGGGGCAGCCACGACGGCTCGTGGGAGGTCGGTCACCAGATGCGCGACCGGCGGGGCTGGGATCTCTCGGGCGCAACCGACACCGGCGAACGCTATGACCTAGTGATCGTGGGAGGCGGCATCAGCGGACTGGCCGCAGCGCACTTCTTCATCGACCACGTCGGGCGCAACGCGCGAGTCCTCATACTCGACAACCACGACGACTTCGGTGGCCACGCCAAGCGGAACGAGTTCCGCTACAACGGGCGGCTGCTGGCGCTGAACGGTGGGACGCTGAACATCGAATCCCCCGAACGCTACAACGCCCCGTCACGCGCGCTGCTGGACGCGGTCGGCATTGACCTCGACCGGTTCCTTACCGACAACGCCGACAGCCGGCGCATGTATCGCCGCATGGGGCTGGGCTCGGCCTACTTTTTCGATAAGGAGACCTGGGGCACGGACCGGTTCGTGAAGCGGGACCCCGGCCGAGGCTACAGCGCCGAGTTCGCGGCCCGCACACCGTTGTCGGCCACCGCGCAACGCGATCTACTGGCGCTCTACAACGCACCCCTGCCGGACTACCTGCCGGGGCTCTCGTCAGCCGAGAAGAAGGCCCGGCTGGCGAAGATGAGCTACACCGACTTCATGCTGAACGTCGTGAAGGTCGACCCGCAGGTGATGTGGTTCTTCCAGAACACGGGCAACGGCAGCTTCGCCGTCGGCGCCGATGCGCTGCCGGCGTTGTTCGCCTGGCAGATGGGGCAACCGGGGTTCAGCGGGATGCACCTCGAGCCGACCCCGGACGGCGTGCTCGCGGATCTGCCAGGTGGCCACCACGGGCGCCAGCGCCCGGGCGGCGGGGCGGTGCACTTCCCCGACGGCAACGCAACACTCACCCGCCTGTTGGTGCGTTCACTAATCCCGAAAGCCGTGCCGGGCAGCACGCAGGAAGACGTCGGCGCCTCCCGGGTCGACTACGGACGACTCGACCGGGCAGACCAGACAACGCGCATCCGGCTGAACAGCACGGTCGTCAACGTGCGGCATCGTGGCGCCGAGTCTGCGCGAGACGTGGAAGTCAGCTATGTCCGTCTCGGCCGGACCCGTCAGGTCAGGGCGCGCGCGTGTGTGATGGCCTGTTGGAACACGGTAATCCCGTATCTGGTGCCAGAACTCCCTGACCGACAGAAAGAGGCGCTGGCCTTTGGCGTGAAAGGGCCGCTGGTGTATACCAGCGTCGCCATCCGCAACTGGACCGCATTCCAGAACCTCGGGGTCAGCCGTATCAGCACCCCGAGCATGTATCACACGCGCGTTGGGCTCGACGAAGCGGTCAGCCTGGGTGACCTACGTCATGCCGAGTCGCCCGAAGAACCTATCGTGCTCAGTTTGGGTCGCTATCCGGCCGCGCCAGGACAGCCACGTAAGGAGCAACATCGCATCGGTCGACAGGACCTGTTGAGCACCACGTTCGAGACCTTTGAACGGAAACTGCGGGACCAGCTTGGCCGGGTGCTGGGCGGCGGCGGATTCGACCCTGGGCGCGACATCGTCGCGATCGCGGTGAACCGCTGGCCGCACGGCTACGCCTATACCTACAACAGTCTGTATGACCCGATGGAGTGGGTTTTCACGTCCACAAACGAGCGCCCCTGCGTAATTGGGCGCCAGCCGTTCGGACAGATTACAATCGCCAACTCGGACGCTGCCGCGAGCCCGCACACCGACGCCGCCATCCTCGAGGCTCATCGCGCCGTGCAGGAGGTATTGCAACGTCGCGCTATGCCGGTACTCGGGGGATAGGCGCAAACAAGGAGTCAGGAGACCGGAGCTCGCTGGGCGCTTCGCTCTCGTTTCAGAATTTTTGGATATCAATATGAGACAACAGCTAATAAGGATGCTTGGGTGTACGGCCGCGGCGGTGGGGTTGGCAGCCGTCGCTGCGTGCCGGGCTGGTGAAGTATCTCCCGCCACGGTGGTCGCGGCCACTACGGCACCGATGTCGTGTGAAACCATCGCCAGCCTGGTGCTCCCGGAGACGACGATCACGCTGGCCGAGGCGATGCCAGCTGGACCGTTCACACCACCCGGAGCCAACCAGCCGGTCGAGCTTCCGGCGTTCTGCCGTGTCGCCGCCACGACCGAGCCGGCGGTCAACTTCGAGGTCTGGCTCCCGGCCGAGGACTGGAACGGCAAGTTTCACACGGCCGGCAACGGTGGCATGGCAGGGGTCATCAGCTACGCGGCGATGGCCGGCGCGCTGAATCGAGGCTACGCCACCGCCAGCACCGACACCGGGCACGTCCGCCCGGGCGCCGGCGGGTTCGACGCGAGCTGGGCGCTCAACCGCCCGGACCTGATCGAAGACTTTGGGCATCGGTCCCTACATCTGACCGCCGTCAACGGCAAAGCGATCACCGAAGCCCTCTACGGTGCTCCCCCGAACTACGCCTACTACGTGGGCTGCTCAAAGGGCGGACAGCAGGGCATGATGGAAGCACAGCGCTACCCAGAAGACTTCAACGGACTCGTCGTGGGGGACCCGGCACACGCCTGGACCGAGTTCTACGCTGGCGCGCATCTCTGGTATTCACTCGCCACCCTCAACGACCCCGACAGCTACATCCCTCCGGAGAAGGTTGCCATTCTCGGTGACGCGGTCACGGCCGCCTGCGACGGACTCGACGGTATCGAAGATGGGGTGCTCGACGACCCGCGCGACTGTGGGTTCGATCCGGAGGCGCTGACGTGCCTGGTCGACCAGGACCGTGACACCTGCCTCACGCCGAAGCAGGTCCAGGCTGTCAAGGACATCTGGAGTGGCCCACAAAACGCAGCCGGCGAGGTGCTCTATCCCGGATTGGTGCCGGGCGGTGAGGCGGCACCGGGCGGCTGGTCGAGCTGGGTCACCGGGCGAGAGCCGTTCGCGGGAACCCACTGGCTGGGAGCCGAGGGCTTCATGCGGAACATGGTGTTCGACGACCCCGACTGGGACTTCCGGACCTGGGACTATGACCGCGACCTGCCGATCGCCTTGGCGAAGACCGGCCGCGCGCTCGATGCCACCGACCCCAACCTACGCCCACTACGGGACCGGGGTAGCAAGCTACTGCTCTATCACGGGTGGAGTGACGCGGACATCTCCCCGCTCGGCACGATTGCCTACTACGAAGAGGTTGTAGAACTTCTCGGCGAAGGGAAGGACGAGGCCGCGGCGCTTGCCGAGGTGCAGGAGTTCTTCCGGCTCTTCATGGTGCCAGGCATGGGACACTGCCGCAACGGCCCTGGACCAGATCGTTTCGACGCCTTGACAGCGCTCGAGCGGTGGGTCGAGGAAGACGTCGCGCCAGAACAGATCATTGCGTCGAAGCTCGATGCCGGACAGGTCGTGCGCACCCGACCGCTCTGCCCCTACCCTCAGGTGGCCCAGTGGAACGGCACCGGGAGCACCGACGACGCGGC
This sequence comes from Acidobacteriota bacterium, assembly GCA_003533545.1. GTDB lineage: Bacteria > Acidobacteriota > Vicinamibacteria > Vicinamibacterales > UBA8438 > DQEK01. Next base: position 4,746 of record DQEK01000184.1, read on the forward strand.
GAATTTCTCGTGTGTTGTACCCAACTGAACTGGTCGCCACAGTGCGGGACCGTCATCGACCTACTCTGGCGGAACCGCGATGGCGCGGCTGGGTCCGGAGACTCCTTGTCATGACCAAACCTACCAACCGGTGCGCGGCCGCAGCCTCGCTCGCGCTGCTGCTGATTTCGTCGTCGGCCGCCGCCCAGCCGACGGACGTAGGTAATGCCGCCTACTACGTATCGGCCGATGCCACCGAGACGGGCGACGGAACCCGCGCCCGTCCCTTCGGGACTCTGGCCGAGGCCGAGCTGGCGTCAGTAGCCGGGGACACAATCTATCTGCTGGCTGGGGACCGGGCGCTCGACGGGGCAATGGTTCTGAAACCAAGCCAGCGATTGCTCGGGCTGGGACCTGATGGGACGGTGGCAACCGACCCGGACCTACGGGTCGCCATCACGAACACCACCCCACCGCCCGGCGGCGTGATCGTGACGCTGGCGGCGCGCAGCGAGGTGGCCGGCCTCCACTTCCTCGACCTGGGGAATCACGCGATCTCGGGAGCCCGCGCCGACTACACCGGCAGCCACATCCATCACATCACCGTGTCGCGCAACGCCGCGGCCCACGTCGAGGACGAGCGGGGACTGGTATATGCCATCAGCCTCGCGGCCGAATCAGGGGTGCGGGGGGAGGTCCGGATCGAGGATAGCCGTTTCATGGACGGCGAGGACCTGGGCGCCATCCGCGTGTTTCACTCCGGCAACAGCCGTGGGCGCTACCTGTTCCAGCGGAACATGTTCGCCGACCTGGGTGGCCGGGCCTATTTCGTTCGCACCCAGCACACGAGCCGCGCTGAAACCATCATCCTGGACTCGGAGGCCCGGAACATCGGGCGCGGCGACCGCAACTCCGACAGCATCATTCCGTATCTGATGGGACAGTCGGAACAGGTGATGCTGGTCCGCAACTATCAGTTCTCTAACCCGGACCGAGAGGGGAACCAGTCGAACACCGGAATCGAAGCGTATATGTTCGGTGCGCCTCGTCCGGACCAGCCGAACTGGTGTACCGGCTGTCGCCTGACCCTGAAGATCCTGGACAGCGTCCTCGAACATGCGGTGACCGACCCAATCCAGTTTTCGAATTCCGGACGCGACTCCGTCCTAGCCTACGAGATCCGGAACACGCAGATCATCGGCGGCACCCCGCGCCAGGGTGGCGGTGGCATTTCGTTAAACCTTCAGCCCGGACCCGACAGCGGTGGCCGCACCACCCTGCTGGTCGAGAACACGGACGTAATCGGCACCGACGGTTACGGATTCGCCTTGAATGACCGGGGAGGCGGCCCGCATGACCTGATCGTCGACCTTGGCGGTGGAGTGCTGGGCAGCCGGGGCCACAACCGGTTCGTCGACAACAGCAAGGGTCCACTCCGCGTGGCCGGGCACCGCGTGACGGCCCGGCACAACTGGTGGGGCGGTGGGGTGCCGGTGGCTCACGGTCCCGATGACCGAGTGGCTCCAGAAGCCGAGGTCCTGACCGAGCCCGTACTGACCGAGGACCCCCGCTAAACACACGCTCTCAGTCGTTCAAGAACTGTCGTCCGTGCGACAGCTATCCGGAACATATTGTCTGGCTACGAGACCACCAGTCTGTACTCTGACCAAACTGAAACCCACTACGCAGGCGTCCAGGACGCGTCGGGACCCAATCGCTAAAAGCCACCAACCTGCCACCACCCAACCCTGCTATCGCGGTATCGCGTAGCCCTGCACCGTGGGTCGCTGGTCGGCCACGCTGTCGACAACCGCCTGCGTGACCACGTTGGTGAATCGCTGGCGGATGTTGAGCGGCCCGTGACCCGAAAGCTGAATGAACATAAGACCAATCAGATCTTCTACTGGGTCGGCCCAATAGAGCGTGCCGAACGCGCCACCCCAGCCATAGCTACCGGGAGACAGCGTGTCGAACGACTGTGTCGGGTCCAGCAGCACGCCGAATCCCAGCCCGAAGCCGTAGCCCGGCCCGCGGATGTACACATCCTTGCCGGTGCCGATGTTGTTGCTAATCATCAGGTCGACCGTCATGCGTCCCAACAGCCGCACGCCGTCGAACTCACCACCATTGGCGACCATCTGCGCGAACCGAAAATAGTCGGCCGCAGTAGAGCTGAGCCCGGCCGTGCCTCGAAAGTAGGTGGTCGGCTCCTGGAACGCCGGGGCCCGTGACAGCTCGGCCCTGAAGTCGTCGTTCGGCCGATAGACCGCGGCGACACGGTCCACTTTGTCTCGCGGAACATTGTAGAAGGTGTCCAGCATACCGAGCGGCTCGAAGATCCGCTCCTTCAGAAACGCGTCGATGCTCATCCCCGAGATCTTCTCGACGAGCACCGCAACGTAGTCGGTCGAGGCCCCATACTGCCAGTGATCGCCTGGGTGAAAGGCACCCGGGATCTTGGCCGCCCGGGCCACGCGTTCACCGAGCGTGACGAACGGTTCGCCATCGTTCGTCACCCAGCGACGGTCCGCTTCGGACAGCCCGGCTCCAGCGACGTTCAACGTTAAACCAGACGTGTGCGTCAGGACGTGTCGGATCGTGACCGGTCTGTCTTCTCGCACCTGCCGTTGTCTCGGTCCATCTGATATACGCACCATGTGGTCCGCGTATTCGGGAATCCAGTCCGAGATCGGGTCGTCGAGTCGGAAACGGCCCTCTTCGAACAGCATCATCAACGCGGTCGACACGATCGGTTTGGTCATCGAGGCCAACCCGAAGATCGTGTCGGTACTCATCGAAATGTTCTCTTCCTTGTATTTCCACCCCAACGCGGTGTGATGCACCACCTGGCCCTTCCGGGCAATCAGTGTCACCGCGCCGACGATCTGGTTGTCGTCGACGAACCGTTGGAAGTACTCGTCGACCCGCTGCAGCCGCTCGGAGGACATACCGACTGACTCCGGCTCCGCCATCGGCAAATCGACGGCAGCCCTCGGGCCTGACGACGTCGCCACTACAACCACCGCCAGACCGAGGACCCCGACCGACTGACGCAGGCCCAGCCGGCTAGTGTTTTTCTTGGTCATCATCGATCTCCTTGTGTGACTGCCACGCTACCAGAAGCACCGGACGTAGACAATACGCCTGCTGGGCTATTAGCTCGGTTTCCCGACAGTCAAGGGCCCGGCGTGTCCCGCGTTTCGTAAACGTGGGGACCGGCCTACGGCGATAGCGGCGCGAGGGGAATGACACCGACCAGCGAGAACGACCAAGCACTGGCATTGTCCAGGTAGCGCTCGCCCCCGACCACGTCGCCGGCCTTCGGAAGCCCCGTCGCAACGTAGTCGAGCGAGCCCTCCAGCTCAAAGTGATGTAGCCAGTTATCGTCGGGTAGCCGGCTGAAAGGCAAAAACGCCGTGTCAAGCTCGAAGTTCAGCTTGTGCGTATGGACGCTGCCGGCACCGGGGGTTTCACCCGGACTGAGCTTGCTCACGATGTCGAAGTGGCTCTCGACCCAGCCGCCGGTCTGCTCTGCCTCGAGGACCATTAGGTTTAGCTCGAGCTCTATCTCGATCCCGTTGTCCCGGAACGAGGCCCGGCCGGCATCAGCAGCCGTCGACCCAGTGAACGGGTGAATGCCGGTCTCGCCAAACGGGACAAAAATCGTTTCGACCGTGAACCCGACTCGAGGGATCTCGGTCGGGATTCCCACAGCAAGCACCAACTCGAATACTGTCTCGCGCTCTTGGGTCTCGCTGGCAACCACGGTATCACCATCTAGCGTCTCTGTTCGTGCCGCCCCGAACAGATGCTCGATGGTGAGGGTCGGCTCGATCTTGACGTCCGGCACGCAGAGGAACCGACAGCGTTCCTGAGCGAAACCCACCGCAGGCCAGAGCAAAACGAGCACCGCAACCAGACTAAGCCCGCCTCTCACGGAGCGGTAGGCCCCCCGCGTCGTCTGTGTCGCCATCGCCGCGAAGAGGCTATCATCGTGCAGAAGCCCGTGCAGCAATTCTCACCGCCCCTATCGCGCCGTCTATTGCCATGGATCCTCCTCCTGGCGGTGCTGGCCAGCAGCTGTGTCCGTGATGACGCCCTGAGCACCGATCTCGCCGCCGCCGCCTATGCCGGCTCCGACTCCTGTCAGGAGTGCCATTCGGAGATCCATGCACGCTGGCAGGACACCCTGATGGCGAATGTGTTGCAAGACCCGACCACTCAACCAGAAGCGATCCTGGGAAACTTCGCCGCCAATGACCCCCTAGTTACCTTCACGCCGGACGACGTCGTTTTCACCTATGGCAGCAAATGGAAACAGCGCTACTACACGCAGATCGGCGGCGACTATTTCATTTTTCCGGCCCAGTGGGACATCCGTAATCAACAATGGCGACGTTACTTCCCGCAGCCCGGCGGCGACTGGTGGACCGCTCATTATCCGGAAGACCCGATGCAGCGACCGACAGGGCCGTTGTGCGATGGCTGCCATTCTGTAAACTACGACACTACAACCCGAACCCCCACTGAATGGAATGTCGGGTGCGAAGCGTGCCACGGACCGGGCAGCGTGCACAATCTGTCGCAAACGGCCAACACCATCGTGAACCCCGCCCGGTTGGACTCGGTGCTCGCCGACGATATCTGCATCCAGTGCCATTCGCAGGGACAACCGAAAGAAAATCCGATCGACGGGAGGTATTACGACTGGCCGGTCGGCTTCGCACCGGGGAATCGCCTGTCCGAGTTCTGGGAACTTGAGGGGCCACACCTCGGAGAAGAAACCTTCACCCACTGGCCCGAAGGATCGGCGCACAAGAACCGGATGCAGGGCAACGACTACGTGCAAAGCCAAATGTACGTCAAAGGGGTCACCTGCTACGGCTGCCACGACGTCCATGGCACAGACCACGAGGCCGACCTCCTTGCGCCGGGTAACGACGTCTGCCTCTCGTGCCATGGGCCGCAATTACAGGCCGGGCCGCGCGGATCAGTCACTTACCATACCCAGCACGAAGCCGATGGGGATGGTAGTGTGTGTGTGGCCTGTCACATGCCTGAGATTGCGCGGACGATCGGCGATGTCAACGTTCGGAGCCACACGTTCAAATTCATTTCACCGGCTTTGACCGATCGCTACGGCGTGCCCAATTCGTGCACGAACTGTCACGACGACCAGACCACCGCCTGGGCGCTCGACGCACTGGAGACCTGGCCGCAAGTTTCACCCTGGCGGGTCGCTCAGTAGTTCTCGGACCAACTCATGAAATTCCCCGGCAGCGAGATCGGTCACATCTTTGGTGAGGGCAAGAACCGCCGGAACCTTGCTTCACTGCTGCGATACGTCGTCTTTCTCATCGGAGTAATCCTGCTCTTTTCTGGGATATTCCGTGTGCTCATGGAAAGACTTGAGGGAGAGACGTACTCGTGGGTCACCGCGATCTATTGGACCCTGGTCACAATGACCACCCTCGGCTACGGGGAACTGACGTTCAGCAGCGGCGGCGGGCAACTGTTCAGCATCGTCGTCGTGCTCTCTGGAGTCGTGTTGCTGTTGGTTGTGCTTCCCTTCGCGTTTATCCGATTCTTTTACGCGCCATGGCTCGAGGCCCAGTTGCGACTCCAAGCTCCGCGGAGCTTGCCGAACAGCACACAGGGCCACGTGATCATTTCCCGCCATGACGAAATCGCAGCCGCTCTCATCCAACGCCTAGGCCCAGCCGGTATCCCCCACTACGTGGTCGAATCGGATCCCGCCGTCGCCGCGCAACTCTTGACCGACGGAGTCGACGTGATCGCTGGCCAGCTCGACGAGCGCACGACTTATGAGCAGTTACAGCTCCAACAGGCCCGCCTCCTTTTTGCGAACAGTGGGGACACCAGGAATAGCAACATCGCGCTAACGGCTCGGGAGGTCTCCGACACCGTGCCAATCGTCGGCGTCGTGGAATCTGAGGACTCGATAGATGTTCTGGAGTTCAGTGGCTGCACTCAGGTGCTCCCACTGAAGACGCGGCTGGGTCAATATCTGGCAAGCCGGGTTAGTACCGGACTCGGCGCCGTGGACGTGGTCGGGCAATTCCACGGACTACAGGTCGCCGAATTCGCAGCGCGTAACACGGAGTTAGCAGGTCACCCGATCCGCGACACTCACCTGCGAGCGCGGACCGGTCTGAATATCGTCGGTACGTGGAGCCGGGGACGATTGTCACCCGCGTTACCGGAGACCGTGATCGCGCCCGATAGCTTAGTTGTGGTCGTTGGCACCACGGAACAGCTCGCTGCGCTCGACGGCATAGTCAGTTCCCCACCTTCCACCGATGATGCTCTCGTCCTCGTGATCGGAGCCGGCAAAGTGGGCCAGGCGGCCAGTGCCGCGCTTAAACGTAAGAATCTTTCGGTCCATGTAATTGACCGTTCTTCGGATGGCCTGGGGCGTCTAACCGGTGTCGTGGATCAGACCATCGAAGGGGACGCAGCGGACCGAACGGCACTCATGGAAGCGGGTTTGGAACAGGCGCAGACGGTGCTACTCACCACGCACGACGATGCCATGAACATCTACCTTTCGGTCTACTGTCGCCGACTGAAACCGGACTTACGCATCGTGAGTCGGATCTCGCATGACCGTAACCTGGAAGCCATTCATCGCGCTGGTGCCGATTTCGTGCTCAGCTACGCAGCCTTGGGCGCCGAGGCGATAGTCTCCATTCTCGAGGGCCACGAACTCGTCATCCTGGGGCAAAATATCGAACTGTTCTCGGCGCAAGTTCCACCCCGACTGGAGGGGCGGACGCTGGCCGAGAGCCAGCTCGCGTCTCTGGCCGGGCTCAGCGTGGTGGCAATCAAACAGGGTGGTCAGCTGGTCACACAGCTCCATGCATCAACACGACTGGAATCGGGCATGGAACTGTTCATATTGGGTGGCATCGAGCAACGCCGGGCGTTCGCAGAACTGTTCAAGTGAGACGCGCGGCCGTGGTTCGTGGTGGCTAGGCAACAATCCTGCGAATGGGGTGTGCGTCGACATCGGCCAGCCGACATTCGCGTCGAGCGAACCGGTAGGTCAGGTCTCGCGGTCCAGGCCCACTCGGTGCACTACGCGAGCGATGGCCACAGGTGCCGTTGGTTTTACTTGGGAACGGTCGGTTGCTTGAAAGAACCACCACGCTCTGCAAGACTGGCAGCTTCGCATGACCGGCTTGACCACCTGGGCACCTAATTCCCACGCCCTGATCCTTCATCTGCCGATCGGACTACTGGCAACCGCGACCGTTGTCGACGTAATCACCACGCTTCGGCGTGACCCCAGCACTACCGTTCTCCTCGCACATGGTCTCTACATGGTCGGCACCGTGACACTCCTAGCGACCTACCTCACCGGACGCCACGCGGCCGCGGAAGTCTTCACCCCAGGACTGGCGTTGCCCGTGGTCGCCGAACACTGGGAGCGAGCCCTGTGGTGTACGTGGTATTTCGGATTGGTCACGGCTGGCCGAATATTCCTAGCACTGTACGTACCCCGACCTCGGCGCGCGATCACGACAACACTCTGTGTGGTTAGCCTGACAGGCTTCGGGCTGTTAGCCGCCACCGCCGAACTCGGTGGGCGACTCGTCTATGAGCACGGTGTCGGAGTCGCGGCACCGATATCACGGCTTCCCTAGCGTCCGTAGAGCAAGAAGACCTACTGAAGCGGTCCGCCTTCCCTCTGCGGTGTGTCCAGAACTCTCCAACGGGACCTTCAGGGCGCAGGGTGCAGCGCGCGAAGCCGCTCGCGGTCAACATCGGTCAACGGTAGCCATTCCAGCGTGCTGTCCGCGGCGGCGACCGATGAGCATGGTCCGCACATGAGAGTGATGCTGGTGCGGTGATGGGTCAAGCCAAGTGTGTGGCCCAACTCGTGCGCGATGATATTGCGCAACACGGTCGCATCATTCGTCCGACCCGGTTCAGGTGTCCGAATCGCCACGAAATACTCGGGCGAACCGGTCAGTGGCCAAGCGAACGGCAGTAACGGCTGGCGCGACAACAGGACCACGATATCTCCGGTAAGTTCACTCAAGGCCGCCGGGGGCTGCGGCCCGGACGCTCCCTTCGGAATCCGCCCGCCACGCTGCGACACGAA
>DQEK01000323.1 GCA_003533545.1 Acidobacteriota bacterium
CTCGAAGGACTCGGGGCCCGGGTCAGAGTCCCCCAGGACAAGCGCTTTAACCTCTCGTTCACACTGGCCGGGCTCAGCACGTTTTCTAACATGCTGGGAGCTTTCGGAGTGGGGACTGGAGCGGGGGGCGAACTGCCATGAAGGGACTCGTCTTGAGCGGGGGCAAGGGAAGCCGACTGCGACCGCTGACCTACACACGCGCCAAACAACTCGTACCGGTGGCGAACAAGCCGGTGCTGTTCTACGGTATCGAGGCGCTTGTGGCAGCCGGAGTGAAAGACATCGGCATCGTTGTAGGGGACACACGCGAGGAGATCCGTGCCGCCGTGGGCGACGGGTCTCGCTGGGGTGCAAGTGTGACCTACATCGAGCAGGACGCTCCGCTGGGCCTCGCCCATGCAGTTCTGATCAGCGAGGGATTTCTGGGCCACGACCCGTTCGTCATGTATCTGGGCGACAATCTCCTCAACAAGGGGATCACCCCATTTGTCGAGGAGTTCGTTCGCAACCGCCCGGCGGCACAAATTCTCCTCACTCGCGTCTCCGACCCGCAGATGTTCGGCGTCGCGGAACTACAGGGCGATAATGTGGTGCGGCTGGTCGAAAAGCCCAAGGTGCCCAAGAGCGATCTTGCGCTGGTCGGAGTGTACATGTTCGGCCCCGAGGTGTTCGATTCGGTTAAACAGATCACGCCCAGTTTCCGGAATGAACTGGAGATTACGGACGCTCTCCAGAACCTCATCGACCGCGGCTGCGTGGTACGCCCACATCTGGTCGAGGGCTGGTGGAAAGATACGGGCAAGCTGGATGACATGCTTGAGGCCAACCGCCTGATTCTCGAGACCCTTGAGCGGCGCGTCGACGGATCAGTCGACGACACATCGCAGGTCGAGGGCAAAGTGGTTCTTGAGGCCGGGGCCAAAATCGTCGGGTCGGTGATACGCGGCCCTGTCATCATCGGCAGCAATGCAAAAATCGAACGCGCCTACGTGGGTCCATTCACCTCGATCATGAACGACGTAACCGTGCAAGGATCCGAAATCGAGCACAGCATCGTCCTTGAAGGAAGCGTGCTCAGCGAACTCTCCAACCGGGTCATTGACAGCCTGATCGGACGTAACGTGCGTATCGTCCGGCAACCGGTCAAACCGTCGGCTTATCGCTTCATGCTCGGCGACAACTCCGAGGTCGGCATCAGATGGTGAAGCCCACGGTCGAAACCTTAGTCACCGGAGGCGCGGGCTTCATCGGTAGTAACTTCGTGTTGCACGCGCTCGACACGCACCCCAACTGGCGGGTCACAACCCTCGATAAACTGACCTATGCTGGGCGTCTTGAGAATCTTCAAAAGGTCATTGACGACCCTCGTCACCGATTCATCGAGGGCGACGTCACTGATGCAGCGGTAGCCGGTCCCCTGGTGCGCGCATCGGACATAGTCATCCACTTCGCCGCCGAAACCCACGTTGACCGATCACTACAAGAGGCAGGGGCATTCATCACCACCGACGTATATGGCAGTTTCGTGCTGCTTGACGCCGCTCGCGAGTCCGACCGACTCCGGTGCTTCGTGCAAATCTCCACCGACGAGGTCTACGGTAGCGTTGAAAAGGGCTCCAGTAGAGAAACCGACGAGATTAGACCCCGAAATCCGTATGCGGCGAGTAAGGCCGGCGCCGACCGGCTCGCCTATAGCTACTGGGCGACCCACGGCGTCCCGGTCATTATCACGCGGGGTTCAAACAACTACGGTCGGCACCAATTTCCAGAAAAGGTCATTCCTCTGTTCGTCACTAACGCGATCGACCGACTGCCGGTCCCGCTCTATGGAGACGGTAAAAACATTCGGGACTGGCTCCACGTCGAGGACCACTGCCGCGCAATCGACCTACTAATCGAGAAGGGTAACGCCGGAGAGGTCTACAACATCGGGGGGGGGAACGAAGTCCAGAACATCGACCTGACCCACCGAATTCTTGAGCTACTTGACCGGCCCACCTCGTTGATCACGCCGGTCGAAGATCGGCTGGGACACGACCGCCGCTACTCGGTGGACACCGGTAAGCTCCGGGCACTCGGATGGCGGCCTCGGCACCCGTTCGAAGAAGGATTGCGCGCTACCGTCGATTGGTACCGTAAGAACGAGTGGTGGTGGCGGCCGATTAAAGAAGCCGATCCAGCCTACCGTGACTACTACGAAACGCAATACGGTCGACGTCACGACGGCAGGGCTTAGTGTGCAGTAACAGTGCCCGAGACGATTCTCGTTACCGGCGCTGCCGGCTTTGTCGGCAGCCACCTTCTGACACTCCTGGATCGCTCCGGTGGCACCGCGGCGCTCGCCGCTTGGCGTCGGCCCGAACACGGTCGACCCGATACGAGTTTCTGCCCGCCCAGACCGACACCGGATCCGACTCACGTCGCCTGGCACGAGGTCGATCTGCTCGACAGAAGTGCGGTCGCCAAAGCGATCGCCGACCTCAGGCCGACTCAGGTATACCACTGCGCGGGCGCCGCCGACGTAAGAAGTTCCTGGTCGAACAACTACACGACCCTCCGCACCAACGTCCTGGGAACCGAGCATTTGATCGTGGCGCTTCGTGACCATGCGGCGAATGCGCGTCTCCTGATACCTGGCTCGGCGCTCGTGTATCGACCGTTATCCACCGCCGTTAAGGAGTCAGACCATTTGGGCCCGGTCAGCCCCTACGGGTTGAGCAAGCTCGCCCAAGAGATGCTGGGACTAGCTGCGGTGCGACAAAACGGATTAACGGTGCTCGTGAGTCGCTCGTTCACCCATATCGGCCCGGGACAGTCGCCAGCATTCGCCGTATCGAACTTCGCTCATCAGATCGCGCGCATTGAAGCAGGCCAAGCTGAACCGGTGCTCTCAGTGGGAAACCTGGAAGCACGCCGAGACCTAACAGACGTCCGGGACACGATTCGAGCGTACCAGCTCCTGATGTCAGACGGCAGAACCGCCAGACCTTACAACGTCTGCACTGGCACAGCGCACCGCGTTGGCGAAGTGCTTGACAGGCTACTGGACGGTTCGACTGCCGACATCACCATTAGGCAGGACCCCTCCCGGGCCCGGCCCAGCGACAACCCTCTGCTCTTGGGTAATCCCACCCGCATTTCCGAAGAGGTGGGGTGGCTGCCCAAGATACCGCTGGCCCAAACTCTCTCGGACATCCTCAACTATTGGCGCAGCGTCATCGTTCGGTGAACTAACCGGACCCGCGGATGTACACGGGGAAAATCCGAACGACCGAGGATTAGACTCCTATGCGCCCAACGTCGAAGACCAGGACCCGCACCGCCTTCACCGATCAAGGCAGGTGACGGGACCACCCGGCGGCCAATTCAACTCGTCGGACGTCACAAAGGGCCGAACCGGCCTTCAGCAACGGTAGGCGGGTCACTTGCGCCGGACTGATCTGGCCCGCATAATGACGGCATGTTTCTGCGTTTGCTTGTGGTCAGTTGGCTGGTGGGCACGCCGTTTGGACCCTTACCGGCGATAGCTGCCACCACTGAACCGCAACGTCAGCAACCAGTCCCTCGACCGTTTCCTCGTCCCGAGGACCCCGGCCAAGACCCCACTCTGGCGCCAACCAAGGAGCAGGCAGAAGCGACTCCCTCCTTGACTGACCAGGGCGAGCCCAGCGAGACCACACTGGGGTTTCCGATTTACCCGAGCGCGAGATACTTGACGTCATACGACGCGGGTCGGAACCAGCGGTACTACCTTTTCGGAACCAACTCCACCTTTGAGGAAATGGTTCAGTATTACGCGATTGTGCTGGATGAACGCGGCGACCGTGTATTCGACGCACCCGCCACGCATGTCTTCGAAATCGGACGCTTCTCAGAGGATGACATGGCGTTCCCGCCCGGCGTTACGGTGAAGGACTACACGTGGAACGGTTCAGACGGATATCTGCACACCAACGGGAATCAGGCGGAGCGTTTCAAAACGGTCATTCAGATAGTCCCGGCACTGCCTGAGCAAGCCCGCAGTCAGTAGCCAGACGCTAGTCTTCAGAATGGGAACGAACGTAAAGCTCTCGTTCCCTTCGGAATTCCGTGGATTTCTCTTCCATTCCCATTTGGAGGGCGTCCGTGTCTCCGACCCCTTTCTTAGCGGCGTACTCACGAACCTGCTGGGTCAGCTCCATGCTACAGAACTTAGGACCGCACATTGAACAAAAGTGGGCAACTTTCGCACCCTCCGCCGGCATAGTCTCATCGTGGTAGGCTCGTGCCGTCTGCGGATCCAGCGCCAGGTTGAACTGGTCTTCCCAGCGAAAATCGAACCGGGCCTTTGACAACGCATCGTCCCAGGCCTGAGCCCGTGGATGCCCCTTGCCCAGGTCAGCGGCGTGCGCGGCGATCTTGTAAGCGATGACCCCAGCCTTGACGTCATCTCGGTTCGGGAGCCCCAAGTGCTCCTTGGGAGTCACATAGCAGAGCATAGCTGTGCCATACCAACCGATCACGGCAGCGCCGATAGCCGAGGTAATGTGGTCATACCCCGGCGCGACATCCGTCGTCAGGGGTCCTAACGTGTAGAATGGCGCCTCGTCGCACCAGTCAAGTTGATGCTCCATATTCTCTCTGATGAGATGCAGCGGCACGTGTCCAGGGCCCTCGTTCATCACTTGGACGTCATGCTCCCAAGAGACGCGCGTCAACTCACCCTGGGTCTTAAGCTCAGCGAACTGGGCCTCATCGTTCGCGTCGGCGATGGAACCTGGCCTCAGGCCGTCGCCGAGGGAGAATGACACGTCGTAAGTCCGCATGATGTCGCAGATTTCACGAAAGTGTGTATACGTGAAGTTCTCTTCGTGATGGGCGAGACACCACTTCGCCATAATTGACCCGCCACGAGAGACAATGCCGGTCACCCGTCTCGCTGTCATCGGGATGTAGCGCAGAAGAACGCCCGCGTGCACCGTGAAATAGTCAACACCTTGCTCCGCTTGCTCGATCAGCGTGTCCCGGTAGAGCTCCCAGGTCAGCTCCTCGGGAAGGCCCCCGACCTTCTCAAGCGCCTGGTAGATTGGCACCGTGCCGATTGGCACTGGAGAATTTCGCAGAATCCACTCGCGAGTTTCGTGTATGTTCGGCCCCGTCGAAAGGTCCATCACGGTATCAGCACCCCAAAGGGTCGCCCATCGCAGCTTCTCAACCTCCTCTTCGATCGACGAAGACACCGCAGAGTTCCCAATGTTGGCGTTTATCTTGACCAGAAAGTTACGACCGATCGCCATCGGCTCCAACTCAGGGTGGTTGATATTCGCCGGAATGATGGCGCGGCCTCGTGCCACCTCCTCTCGCACGAACTCGGGCGAAAACCCCTCGCGCAGCCCAACAAACTCCATTTCCTCTGTCACCACCCCACCCCGGGCATGGTGTAGCTGAGTAACCCCATCATGGCCGCGTCTGACCGGACGAGACACGGCTTGAGCCGGCAGGTCAGCCTCGTTCCCGGCGAGCGGTCTGCGAGACTCCTCGAAGTAGCCACCACGACCGGAAACCCAGGCTTCACGTAGGGGCGGGAGACCATCTCTGACGTCCACATCTTGGGGCCCACTGGTGTCGTAGACTCGAAGCGGCGGCTCCCCTCCGGACAGAGTGATCTCGCGCATGGGAACCTGAACGCGGTCACCGGGCACCGACACCTTGCGTGAACCGGAGAAGGCCCCCGTAAAGCCGACAGTGGGTGACGTCGAGAAAGAAAGATCCTCAGCCATGCCGGGCACTATAGCATGCACAGCCTAGGCCTCGTCTGCCCCAGTCGAGCGGCCTACATATAGTAGAATTGTGAGCCATCACGACCGGTTGTCGCGTTCGTTTCGACCCCTTCCACCAGACGTTTTTCGAAAGGAAATCATGCCCCCGATCACCGACAGCCCGGTGAGCAGCCGCTGGAAACCTCTGGTCGATACCGACCCGGCGATCGCTGAGGTCGTGCGTAACGAGACGACGCGACAGAACTCCGGGCTTGAGTTAATCGCTTCCGAGAATTTCGTCAGCGCGGCGGTGATGGACACTGTGGGATCGGTGCTGACGAACAAGTACGCCGAGGGCTATCCCGGGCGCCGCTACTATGGCGGCTGCGAGTTCGTTGACGTCGCCGAGTCATTAGCGATCGAACGCGCTCTCGCGCTGTTTGGTGCCGACCACGCCAACGTCCAGCCGCACTCAGGCGCACAGGCTAATATGGCGGCGTACTTCGCACTTATCAACCCTGGCGACACGGTCCTCGGCATGAACCTTGCCCACGGGGGACACCTGACCCATGGACACCACCTGAATTTCTCCGGCCAGCTCTACAACATCATTCCCTACGGTGTGCGCCAGGAGGATGAGCGCATCGATTATGACGAGCTTGAGCGTCTCGCTCGAGAGCATACTCCGGCAATGATCGTGGTCGGTGCAAGCGCCTACCCTCGAGTCATTGATTTCGCCAGGATTGGGGCGGTCGCTAACGAAATCGGCGCAACCATGATGACCGATATGGCCCACGTCGCCGGGCTTGTCGCCGCAGGAGTTCATCCGAGCCCGGTTCCCTACTCCGACATCGTGACCACCACGACCCACAAGACCCTTCGAGGTCCCCGTGGGGGTCTGGTTCTGTGTCGAGAGGCACACGCCAAAGCCGTGAACCGCGCGTTGTTCCCCGGCGTCCAAGGGGGGCCACTGATGCACGTGATAGCGGCCAAGGCGGTCTGTCTCAAGGAAGCCGCCGAACCCGCATTCGCGGAGTACCAACGGCAAACCGTGACCAACGCGGCAAGACTCGGCGCCGGGCTCGTGGATGCCGGTTTCCGGCTAGTCAGCGGAGGCACTGACAACCACCTCGTGCTGGTCGACGTCTTCTCAAAGGGCATCACAGGTAAGCACGCCGAAGCGGCGCTTGGGCGAGCCGGCATTACGGTCAACAAGAACGCAATCCCGTTCGACGAAAACCCCCCGATGGTGGCCAGCGGGATTCGCATCGGGACACCAGCGATCACGACCAGGGGGATGATGGAATCGGAGATGGATCAAATCGCTGGCTACATCGAACGCGTCCTCACGGCCCCTGAGGACACCGCGGTGATCGACATGGTCCGTAAAGAGGTCGAGACGTTGTGCGAGAAGTTTCCTCTGTATCCGAACCAGGAGGCTTAGCCAGAAAAGTCAGTGCCGCATTTGCCCGAGGCGGTGCGCTGGCCGATGCTCTCCCCTCGTTCGAACCACGAGACAGTCAGCGGCGCATGGCGGTAGCCATCGCGGAGGTGTTCGAAAGCGACGGGGTGCTACTCGTGGAGGCGGGCACTGGTACCGGTAAGACGCTCGCCTACTTAGTCCCAGCAATCCTTAGCGGGCACCGCGTGCTGCTCTCTACCGGCACCAAACAACTGCAGGATCAGATTTACAACAAGGACCTCCCGACCCTACGAGATGTGCTGCAAGTGAGGTTCACGGCCACGTATATGAAAGGACGCGGGAACTATCTGTGCCTGCATCGCCTCGACGCCTTTCATGCAGGAGAGGAATTGCTCAGTCCGGTGGACAGAGGCCACTTCGCATCGATCGAAGAGTGGGCCGAACAAACCAGCACCGGAGACCGCACAGAGATTGAGGACCTGCCAGACGACCTGCCCTTCTGGGGCGACATCTCGGCCACGTCGGAGAACTGCATAGGCACCGAGTGTCCCCAGTACGACGCCTGTTTCGTGACCCAAATGCGGAGACAGGCCGCCGAGTCCGACCTCGTGATCGTCAACCACCACCTGCTGTGCGCCGATGCCGCTGTCCGCCAATCAGACTACGGTGAGGTAATTCCCGCGTGCCATTACGCGGTCATCGATGAAGCGCACCAACTCGAAGATGTCGCAACGCAGTACTTCGGTGTCTCAATCAGCCCTCGTCGATTTGAGCGGCTAACCCGAGACGCGCACCGGTATATCGACCGCGATCTGGAACACACCCCAGAGGAGGCGAAACCGGTGCGAGCAGTCATCGACCTGGCGGAACGGTATGCCGAGGTCTTCTTCGGTGCGGCGCGAATGTGTCTGTCATCCGTCGACCGGATGCGAATCGACCCGGATACGCTCGCACCGGTAGCGGAGTCAGGGCACCGACTTGCCAGCACACTCCGGAGCCTCGACGCACCGCTGGCTCGCATCACCGAGCGTTCTGAAGACCTTCACTCGCTGGGTCGACGCGCCAGCGAGTTAGCCAATCACCTCGACTTTGTGCTGGAAGCGGCAGACCCAGGCTTTGTGTATTTCCTCGAACGCCGGGGCCAGGGCCTATTTCTTCGAGCTTCGCCGGTCGACGTGTCGGCGATCATTCGGAAACTGCTACTCGACAGGATGCGAGCCACAATTCTTACCTCCGCGACACTGGCCGTGGATGGCTCGTTTGACTACCAGCGGGTGCGCCTAGGTATCAGCAACGCCATCGAAGTCCGCCTAGAGCCGGAGTTCGACTACGCGAAGCAGACCGTTCTCTATTTACCCGAGGAGATGCCGGAACCGCGGGCATCGAACTTCACTCAAGCTGCGGCCACTGAGATCGCAGGCCTGCTCGAGGCCACACGAGGACGGGCCTTCGTCTTGTTCACAAGTCACGCAAACTTGCGCGAGGTACACCGCCTTATTACCGACTCCGTCGCCTTTCCATTACTAGTCCAAGGAACCGCACCCCGCTCTGTTCTTCTTCGTAACTTCAAAGCGACGCCGAATGGCGTGCTGCTCGCCACTTCCAGCTTCTGGCAAGGGGTCGATGTATCTGGCGACACGCTGAGTTGCGTGATCATTGACAAACTCCCATTCGCTACACCGGACGATCCAATCACGGCGGCGCGGATACAGGCGATAACCGAAGGTGGTGGCAACCCGTTCGCAGAGTACCAGGTGCCATTGGCAATCCTGAGCCTCCTGCAGGGTATGGGCCGGTTAATTCGGCACCGGAAGGATCGGGGCGTGCTGTCGATCCTTGACCCGCGAGTTCTCACCAAAGGCTACGGCCAACGCTTCCTGGCGTCACTACCCCCCGCACCGATCGTCCGCAGCGTGAAAGATGTACGAAAGTTTCTGGACCTCCAAGGGATGTAGACTGGCACAGTGAGTCCTTTCACCGTCGCCCTCCGATACACACTTTTGATCTTCGGGGTAATCTCCGCTGTTCTGGAAGTTCGGGCACACGCGCAGGGCAACGGCACAGTGCGCGGCGTAGTAGCCAACGGCGCCAGCCAGCCCGTCGGTGGCGCGTTGGTCACCCTCACGGCACTGGGTCCGACCAATGAACGACATGAAATCGAGACCGACGAACTTGGCGAATTCGAGCAGGCCGGTCTCAGCCCGGGACACTACAGCATTGCTGCTGACCGGGACGACCTCGGCGATCAAATCTTACGGGTCCTCGTGCATCCGGGCGGAACGACGGATGTCCGGTTCCTGCTCGAACGCGGCCGGACGGCCGCCCCCTGGCTACGCTCGTTGCAGGATAATCGATTTGCGACCGCGGCCTTCGCCGAGGGGGTACGCGCTAACCGGGCGGGCGATTTCGAGACCGGCATTGCTCAATTTCAGGCGGCACTCCAGGTCGCACCGACCTGCCTCGAATGCCATTTCAATATCGGAGTGTCGTACAGCCGACTCAATCGATTTGAGGAGGCCGAAGCAGCCTACCGAACCGCTATCAGAATCCGTGCAGACTACGCGACCGCCTACTACGGTCTAGCAGACATCTTCTCCAAGCAAGGTCGAACCCGTGAGGCGACGGCCGCTCGAAGCGAAGCGAACCGGATCACCATTCAGTCGCTCGCGGCGACACGAGCCCGAGGACAGGACATGATTCGGCGGGCACGAGCATTCCTGACCAGCGGTAACGTAGACGACGCGGTCAGGCAATTGGAGGCTGCGCTCGCCACCGACCAGACACTGTTCGAAGCGTATTACTGGCTGGGACGATCACAGGAAGCCAACGGCGTCCTGAACGCGGCGAGTCGCTCGTACTCCCTCTACCTAGAAACGACACCGGCCGGCGAACACTCCGACGATGCTAGGCGCCGACGCGCAGTCCTTGAACCCTAGGGAGCCTTCGTGCAGACCACGATGCAGTCGAACAGAACCGCATCTTTATTGGGCGGTGTTACTCGTTGTTCGCCCGTGACCAATCCGCCGCTTACCGCCTCGTGTGTTGCCCTTCGGCCGCGTTCCCATAGCGGCCTCTCGGCCCAACGGAAGTTTTAACTACAGGACCCTGAACATGAATCTGTCGTCGAAAATCGCCGCCAACCTGACCACCGTTAACGGTCGCATCGCCGAGGCCGCCGCGAGTTGTGGCCGGACGCAGAGCGAAGTCAGGGTGATCGCGGTTTCAAAGACCTTCGGACTCCGACACGTGGAAGCTGCCGTGACAGCCGGCTTGCACGACTTGGGAGAAAACAAGGTCCAAGAGGCAGAACAGAAAAAGACCACCGCTACAGGACGGCCCATCCGCTGGCACTTCATCGGACATCTCCAGTCGAACAAGGCACGGAAAGCGGTTGCCA
Source organism: Acidobacteriota bacterium (assembly GCA_003533545.1). Classification (GTDB taxonomy): domain Bacteria; phylum Acidobacteriota; class Vicinamibacteria; order Vicinamibacterales; family UBA8438; genus DQEK01. The sequence continues at coordinate 10,559 of DQEK01000323.1, forward strand.
TATTCGACTGGATCCATTCCGTAGACAGCGTGGCACTGCTTCGGCGACTAGACAACGCGGCCGCGGAAAGCGGACGCACGCCCCAACTGCTCGTTCAAGTCGACCTGGCTGGCGAAGACACGAAACACGGGGCGCCCGAGGAAGAAGTTGCCCGAATCGTCGACGAAGCCGCCAACTGTCGATTCGTCGTCGTTAGAGGACTAATGGCAATGCCCCCGTGGTCGGAAAACGCGGAAGCCGCCCGTCCGTACTTCCGGCGCCTTAGGGAGATGCGCGACCAGCTCAAAGCAGCCGAACCTGGTCGCCAGTTGCTTGATCAGCTCTCAATGGGAATGAGCCACGACCTTGAAGTCGCCGTTGAGGAAGGTGCCACCATGGTCAGAATTGGCACAGCGCTGTTCGGTCCACGCGAGCGTCCGGAGCCGCTCTAGCAAACGGCTCGGCAAGACCCTCGCTACGACGCCAGTGTTCGCGCCTGTTCCAGGTCTCCCGCTAACCGGATCGCCGGAAAGCTAGAACCCAGCGGTCCCCTATGAAAACACCGACGCCGGTCCAGTTGCACCTCGGGCATTAAACCAAGAGCGTGAATCTGGCAACAGGGACGGATCATGGCACACCCATGAACAGACGTTCGTAGCGGGTCCGC
>DQEK01000451.1 GCA_003533545.1 Acidobacteriota bacterium
TCACGGAGTCCGTACAGAATCATGCCGGCCAGGGCGTAGACCATCAGAATGTCGCCCGTCCAGAGCAACAGAAAGGCATCGACCAGCCCGAACACGAGCAGCCACAGGTTCCGTCGGAAATGCAGAGATCGGGCGTTCACCCGCCCGGCCGTGAACAGGACCACGCCGGCGCCGAACAGCATCGAGAACAGCGCCCGCATCGCCCCTTCAAAGAGCACGCTGACCGCACCCCAGACCCGCACGTTGAGCTCCCGATCTGCAACTGTCTCACCGAGCGGCACCAGGGGGTTGAAGTAACCGGCGCTGTGTAACCCGAACGCGGTGATGTTGAGCAGCAAGATACCGAGGAGCGCGAAGCCACGCAGAACATCAATGGATCCAATGCGCGCATGCTCCTCGACTGGTATAGCCATATTGCGTTCGTTTTCCTCGACTCGTTATCACTCGTCGTCGTATGTGAACTGAATGATCGCCCCTGGATGCTCCAATTCCTGGGTCATCTCGTCATCCCGGCCCGTCGTACGTCCCGTATTGTCGGTGGCGATGTAAATCGTCCGACCATCGGGACTAATCGCCAGGTCGCGGTAACGATTGGCGGTCCTGAACAACTCAACCGGGTCACCCACGGCAGAGCGGCCGTCGGCAGAGAGCGCCTGTCGATACATCCGCCCCTTGATCATGCCAGGCACCAGGAGTGAATCAGCCCAACCGGGAATGCCGCCGTCTCTCACCGTGTAGATTCCGAGGCTCGATGGAGCAATGGTGCCTCCCCCTTGGGCACGAAAGTCTTGGTCATTCGGAACAGTGAACAACGTCTGGAGCGGGGGCTTGAAGTCCGGATGACTCCAACCACTCTCCATCGCTCGAGGAACCGACGCGGGCGTTTCACTCGTGCTGAACGTCAGTGTGCCGCAGGCCTCGGGACGCGACGCCGACCAATTAAAGTAGGCATAGGATTGGTCGTCCCGATATCCAGCAACCCAGGGCCACCCATAGTTCCCACCCGGTTCAATAAGATTCAACTCGTCGTCGGTGCTCGGACCATGTTCCGACGCGTAGAGCGACCCGTCACGACCGAACACTAACCCTTGCGGGTTGCGATGCCCATACGACCAAATATGACTGCGAACACCGTTAATCGACGGATTGTCTGAAGGAATCGAACCATCGAGGTCCAAGCGCAACACCTTCCCCTCATAGGTCGCCCAATCGCGCGCCTCTATGTCGGCCGCCACAGGCAGGTCCTGCGCTTTGTTCGGGTTGCAGTAGTTCTGGAGCCAGTTACCCCCTTGATCGCCGATGCCAAGATACAGTTTGTCGTCGGGCCCGATGGCCAGGCGTCCGCCCAAATGGTCATCATGTGCGGGCAGACTCGCAATGACGTCAACCGGGGCCATCAACACGCGTGTGTCTTGATCGTAAGAAAACCGACGCACCTTGAGGCGTGGGGATCCTTGTTCCTGATACGTCAACGCCACGTAAACATAGTCTTCACCGGTCCCCTGCAGCAGCCTGGGATGTAGCGCCAAACCAAGCACGCCATCCTGCGCGATACTCTGGAACGCCTCCGGAATCTCGACCGCAACGTTCGTCGAGCCGTCGACGGGGTTGACGCGACTAATCCGTTTCCCCGTTCGCTCGCTCACCCACAGGTATCCGTCGGGTCCCCAGGCGACCTCCCAGGGATGCTCCAACCCCGTGGCCAGCACGCTCTGCGTAAAACGCGGCTGATCGGGAGTCTGCGTTGACCGCACCACACCAGGCACAAATCCTAGTAAGAGCACGGCGACCCACAGGTATCTACCCATGCGCTCCTTCAGAATCCATCTGTAACGACCGCTCCGTGCGCGACGGTATCCAGCACGGCTCTCTAGGGACTGGCTCGGAATTGAGTGTCGACGCAACTGCCGACGTCAATCAGCCCCCTGGTCTTCCTTTGCAGAGCCTGAAAATCATCGTCAACCAGGAGTGCCTCCGTGAAATCCTGCTGAACCTCCACATTACGGTGTTCCTCCGTAAACAGGATTTGATTCACGGGGTGCGCCATCGTCTGTGAGCCCGTCATCCATCGACCTTGGCTCGTCGCCATCTTAGCGTCCGGGTATCTCGTGTTCACAAGTTCGACCATTTCCCGTGCGAGCGCCACAGCTGCGTCATCCTGCCCCGGCACGATATTGCAAATACGGTAAAACATGAGCGGGCGTTCCGCTTGTGCTACAACCGCACGACCAACGCCACTGGCTACTGTCACGGTCAGAACCAACATGACGGCCCAGGAACGGTGGGTGCCATTGCGCGACCGACACAGGCGAAGTTTCATCTCAGGGGCCGTATCTCTCGCCCATACGCGGCTTCTGGTGACACGGTGGCATTACGTCACGGATCGACCACAATCTCCCCAATCGCCCAGGGGTGCTCTGTACAGTGGAAAAGGTACGTGCCGGAATCACCGAGCGCGACGTAATCCGACAACCCAGGGGCGATGCTTCCGGTGGTCCAGCTGCCATCTCGTGCCGCGATGGTGTGCCCCATCTCCCCGTTGTTAATGAACCGCACACGAGTACCGGCCGCAACCCTGGCCCGGGGGGGGTTAAACGCGTGCTCGTCAATTGAGTTCCGCGTGCCACCCAACGACCACGAAGGATTTTCCCGAAGCGTGCCGGTCTCGATCTCATCGGTCTCGCGGGGAGGGGGCCCCGTCCAACGAACCAGATCAGCCAGTGGCGTCGAGGCCGGCTCATCGCGTGGAGGCACAGTGCCGTCGAGCGTAAACGCCCAGATTTCGCTCCCCATAGGAATCGCGACGTACTGCGTGCCAGCCACCGCATAGGTAGCCGCCGGCCCAGGTCGCATGCGTGAGCCCGCCGGCGTGGCCTGAAAGGCCCACACTCGAGCACCGGTGCGCGCATCGTAGGCGTCGATTTGACCGTCCGCTGAGCCCCAAAACACGAGCCCGCCGGCAGTCGTGAGGGGACCACTAGTGGCGAGCCGCCCCCCAGGAAGCTCCTGCTTCCAAACCACCCGGTTCGTCCGTGGGTCAACAGCCGCAAGAACGCCCGCCGATTCCGGGAGTCCAACCCTCAGATAACCGCCGGGCCGATTATCGGAGATCCATGGGTCTTCGAAACGCTTGGCTCGTCCAACATGCCCTCGGCCCTGCGCGTAAATGTAGCCTGTCTGCGGACTGAAGGACATCGGCGTCACCCGCACCATCGGAATCGGGGCACCAAGCGCCACAACGCCGTGTTGATCGACGGAGGGCGGGGTAAAAAAGCTACAACTGAGTTCGAATGGTGGAGGCACCCGGTCTCGCCAGAACGCACAATCTGGAATGATGCGTTCCGCTCCTATCGGGAAGGGTTGCGTGGCCGCCGTGCGTAAGCGCGCATCCTGCGGCACCTCGCGTTGTTCGATCGGGATGAGCGGCTCGCCGGTTTCCCGATCAAACAAAAATAGGTAGCCGTCTGCCCGTATCGCGGCCAGCGCCTTGCGCGCCTGTCCGTCGATCACCACCTCGTACAGCAGGACCGGGGTCGCGATGTCCGCATCCCAGATATCGTGTCGAACCACCTGGTAGTGCCACCGGCGCTCACCAGTCTCCATGTCGAGCGCAAGTACGGCCGCGGTAAACAGGTTGTCACCCTCGCGAAGCTCGCCACCAAACATCGGCACCGGGTTGCCCGTCGAGAAGTAGACCATCCCCAGATCGGGGTCAACAGCCCCGTTCAACCAGACCCCACCACCGCCGACCTCCCAGACGTCTGAATCTTGGGGCCAAGTGTCGTGACCAAATTCACCGGGCCGTGGCACGACAAAGAACGTCCACGCGATCTCGCCAGTTGCCGCGTCAAGGGCAACCACGCGACCCTGTCCACCACTGTCCCCGTTGGCGACGCCCACAAACACCTTGCCTGAAGCATGCATCGGCGCCGTCGTAACCGTTTCCCCGGGCTCCTGAGGCACGCTTCCGACCGATTCAACCCACACGAGGTCACCGGTATCCCTCCGGAGTGCCGCCACCTGCGCGCTCCGTAGCCCGATAAAGACATGCTCTTCACCCAGCCCAACCCCTTGCCAGGACGGCACCATCCGCGACTCGGCGTCCTCTGCCTGCCAGCGCCAGACGGTCTCCCCGGAACCGCCGTCAATTGCTAGCACGCTGGCCCCAGCTGTCAGATAAAGGACCCCATCCTTCACCGTGGGAGTCGACCGAGATGCGCCCCCCCCCGGAAGCCGCGCCACCCAGGCCCCACCGAGCCGGTCCACGGTTTCGGTCGTAATATCGCTGAGGGTTGAATATCGAGAGCTCGACCAATCCCCTCCAACAAAAGGCCAGTCCGCTGCGGAATAGCTAGACCCACCCCCTGGAACTTGCCCCTGTAGACCGACCGTCAAGACCACAACGCCGATGGCAACGACGGCAGCCAAGCCACGTTTCATTCCATGCACGTCGACACTCCGATCCTTTCCCGGCACATCCGTGATTCTCCCCCTACCATCCTTGATGCCCCTAGACACCACCGCGACGGCTAGCGGGCGGGGTCACGTCGTTGAGCCGGAGATACACCGCCATTTGCCCATAGATGTCCATCGCGTGACTCAGCGTGAAGTACGCCATTTTCACCCGCGTTACATTTCCCAAATACGGCGGACCGGCGACCGTCTGCAGCAACTGCTCGTCAGAAAATTCCTGCAGCACAGCAATGCCGTAGTCATATCCCTCGCTCAACGCCTCAAGCACGACAGCCTTCGACGTAGCCGGTAGTCCAAACACCTTGAAGTCAGTTCTGTCCACATCGGGCGCAGTTGCCGACCCACCCAAATGTCCCATGAGGTATACATTCGCGCCCGCGATGTGCAGAATTTGCTCGGCATAAGTGCGTTGGGCTTCGGTTGGCTTGAAACTGAAGGTCTCCTCTGGCATCGCCTCTGCGATCCCCATCATCATCCGTTTCTGCTGTCGCCAATCAGTCAAGAGGTCACCAGACAGAGTCGCGGTCTGAGCGAGGGGGTGTCCGACCCCGAGAAAAACGAGCGCGACAACCAGGCCGATTCGGGAAAAAAATGGCATCCAGGTCTCCTCTGCGTATCGCTGTGTGGAAGTTAATCCTACTGTCGGCCGCTGGGGGTTCCAAGCGAAGTCTCGTGCTGGCCCATGGTCAGGGTAGCGCGAGTGCAACGTACTCACTCTGACTATCCTCCCAGCCGACCGTCGCCACGATGTACTGTCGCCCGTCGACCATGTAGCTAATGGGGGCCGCCGTCGTGCCACCAGGCAACTCCATTTGCCAGACGATATCGCCGGTCATCTTGTTGTAAGCGCGAAACAGCTTCCCTCCGGCCCCCTCAGGAAGAAACGCCGCACCGACATTCGCACCTTCACCCATAAACACCAGACTCTTTGTAATCAGGGGCGCTGCCCGTCCCCCATGGCCGAGGGGGGGCAGGTCCAGGTGCGCGATAGCTGGATGGTCGCGCGGTCCCTCGCCGTTCGCCACAGACCACAAAATCTCTCCCACATTGAGATCGATCGCCACCAGACGCCCGTAGGGCGGCTTAAACATCGGGAGCCCCTGTGGGCCTGGAATATGGCGCGCTCCGGTCATAACCCAATCGACGTCAGACCGCGGGTTCTCCGACCGACCTAAACCCACGACCGTCCCACTGTGATTCGACGGGACATACAAGATGCCGGACTCAGGATCGACCCCAGCACCATTCCAATCCGTGCCACCCACCAACCCGGGCACCACCAAAGAACCCCTCGTGCCCCCTGGGCCCTCATCGATCAATGACGGAGGTGTAAAGAAAGGCCCCCAAACATAATCGCCCAGCATGGCCACCGCTTCGGCTCGTAACTCCGGCGTGAAGTCGATCAGGTCGTCGAGGCTGACCCCCTGCTGATCGTAAGCGGGCGGCTTGGTCGGAAACGGTTGG